>JBLNAO010000155.1:0-6354 GCA_050259395.1 Chloroflexota bacterium | reverse complement strand
CTCATCCGGTCGCTCAGCTTGCTTTCAAAAGCCGCCTGGGAGCTTAGGCGTGTTGTGGTATTCTTTTCAAACCATGAATCAGATATTTCTCCATCTCTTTTAATATACCTGAGGTCCCCGCCAATGCGGTCCTCGAATGTGCTGTTCAGGCCAATGCTCAGAACTGAGGATTCATTGAAATATACGAACAAGTGGGGATTAAATGTGAATCGTTTGAACTCCGGTATTGCAGTAAGCCCAATACCTGCCGGATCATATGGATTCCCGTAATTATATGAAGCAAACACAGTTGCACCTGTTTTTCCGTATTTCTGTGAATAGAATCCGCTGGCATCAAGGCCGAGCGCAGAGGTGCCGTTTAAAAGAAAGTTAAGTTCGGTGTTTTCACCCGGGGTTTTAGAGATAAGATTCACCAGGCCGGCAATAGCACCACCTCCATAGAGCGTCGACGAAGCGCCTTTTATCACCTCAACCTGCTTAAGATCGAGTGGAACGATCTGTAAAAGGCTCAATCCACCCGAGTAACCGGAATAAAGCGGCAGACCATCACGGAGGAGCTGTGTATACCTCCCGTCCAGACCCTGGATCCTGATGCTTGAATTGTAAGATGTTGCTGAAGTTTGCTGGGTCTGTATGCCGGTGCTTTCGTTGAGCATCATCCGGATGTCGCCCGGCTTCATGTTCCCTTTTTCATCCAGCTCTTCACCAGCAATGAACTCTACCCTTGTCGGAATGTTTTCAATAGTCCGGGTGCTGCGGGTGGATGAAATTATCACTTCACTTATCTCCTCCGGGACACTCTCCAACAGGATCGTAAAAACCTGCTTCTCAGGAAGTGGAAACTTAAGGGTGTCTGAGGTCTGTCCGTAACCTATATAGCTGAATATCAGTACCTGGATCCCATCCGGAATGTCATTTATCGTCAAACTCCCATTTTCACCTGATATCGCTCCAAGGTTGCTCCCGGCTACGACGGCAGTTGCACCCGCAAGAGGTTCTCCGGTTTCAGAATCCAGGATGATTGAATTGAAAGAATTCTGGCCATATAGCGTAGCCTTGCCAATGAGCAGGAGTAAAACAATAAGGATTCTTAAAAATCCGGGCATGCTTATTATACTTGAATTCATAAATAAAAAGCGGCTTGTGGGTCACAAGTCGCAAAAAAAGAAAAGCGGCTGAATGCTGTCAGCCGCTGATCAGTATCTCTTAGTGAGTATGGCTATGTTCAGCGGCCGGGGCCTGTGCTGTCCTGTCATATTTGCAGCAGCCGGGCAGTGCATTGTAAACTTTATCCTCGGCTTTGTACTTTTCTGTATCATGCCCAACAGCAGCAACTTTCCTTGCAACAGCATCTGCGCTGGTTTTGGAAGGATCATAATTCAGAGTGAGGAGATCTGTTTTCGAATCCCATGAAGCGCTTGTCACGCCTTCGGTTTTGGCAGCTTTTTCGATGCGTGATTTGCACATATCGCAATTACCCTGAACCTTAATGGTCTCGGTTTTTGATTTGTCGTTTTTTGCCTGGCTCTGTGCCGAAACATTCATGCTGACAAATACAGCAAGCATTATTGAGAGGAGCAGTTTTGTTATTTTCATAATCTTCAAAAATTTGTTTTATGCAAAATAAGTTAAAAATGAAACATATGGTTTATGGAGTGTTAAAGATCATATTCACGGGAATGTCTATTCAGCCAGCCTTGCAAGGGTTGTCCGGCTCAGTATGCTGTTGGTTGTATCTCTTATCTCCCTGAAAATATTCCTGATATTGCATGTGGATTCATCCTTGCAGAACTCACACGGCTGGTATGAATCTTCTGCAATACAATACATAAGAGCAACCGAGCCTTCATAAAACTTTATGATATCTGCCAGGCTCACATCAGCAGGATCTTTAAGCAGGAAATAACCACCTGTTTTACCCATCCTGCTTCCCAGAATGCCCTCCCTCTTCAATTCCAGTAAAATATTTTCCAGGAAGCTTAAAGGGATTTTTTCCTCTTCAGAGATTGCCTTTATATGAACCGGCCCTTTGCCGAAATCCTTTGCAAGCCTCGTTAGCGCCACCATGGCATATCTTGTCTTCATTGAAAGAATCATGGTTTTTCTCTTTTAGTCCCTGATGTCTTTAAGTATTAATACGTAAATCAATTTGGTTTTTGTACCATTTTAATCATTCGTTTTACAATCTACATTTGTTCACAAAATTAGTGAACATTTACAATTTACCCTAAAAGGATCATTCCTGACTAACAAAAAACTATGAAAAAAATCACAACAGGGTTCAGAATGCTGCTTATAAGTATGCTTATCACAGCATTTTCCACGCACATATATGGACAGGTAGCTCCTGTAACCGGTTATGTGATTTCAGAAGAAGACAAGACAGCTCTTACCGGCGTCAGTATCGTCCTGAAGGGCACAACCCAGGGAACCATCACTGATGACAAGGGATTTTATTCCATTCAGGCAGAACCCGGTTCCACCCTGGTGTTTTCCTTCATTGGATTTACAAAAAAGGAATTGCCCGTAAATGAGCGTAAGAAACTTGATGTGATGCTGAGTGCGGAAACGCATGTCTTTGATGAGATTGTAGTTGTTGGATACGGCACGCAGACCAGGAAATCGCTTACCAGCTCCATTGCCTCCGTAAACACTGCTGAAACAATCGACGTCCCTTCTGTAAGTGTCGATCAGCAGGTGCAGGGGAGAGCAGCAGGAGTGCAGGTAATGTCGAATACCGGAATACCGGGTGAAGGGATATTCATGAGGATCAGGGGAGTTACCTCGATAAATGCCAGCAATGAACCGCTCTATGTCATTGACGGTGTTTTCGTAAATAACCAGTCGTTGCAGTCCGTTGCCACACAGGGACAACAGACAAGCCCCCTCGCGGATTTTTCTTCATCAGATATCGAATCAATCGAGATACTGAAGGATGCCAACGCCACTTCAATTTATGGAGCCCGTGGCGCCAACGGTGTCGTAATCATAACAACAAAAAGAGGACAGTACAACTCCGCTCCTTCAATCAGGTTCAATGCCTCAACAGGTTTCAGCAAAGTTCCCGAGCTATGGGAGCTTGTCACCGGCCCCGAGCAGGCTATGATAATTAACGAGGCATGGGCAAATGACGGTAAAGATTTCAGCAAGAGACCTTTCAGGCCTGTCAGTGAAGGAGGAAGAGGATTACCGGAGGAACAGCCCACTTACGACAGGCTTAACGATCTTTTCAGGACAGGCATGCTTCAGTCATACGATCTTTCAGTGTCGGGAGGCAATGACTTGACCAGATATTACATAGGAGGAGATTTTTCTAGCCAGGAAGCCACAATGAAACCTGTGAGGTTTCAGAGGGCCGGTGCAAGAATCAACATCGATCAGAAGATCACAAAAAAGGTATCACTTGGAGTAAGCAACACGTTGTCGAGGACTTTAAGGAACCAGGCAAGGGTTGGGGACGGGCCGAATGGTGGTATGCTGCAGGCTGCGCTCCACACTCCCACGTATCTTCCAAAGGAAAATGCCGATGGCACACCTGCTAAATGGGCGGGATTCGACAACCTAGATGTACTGACGAGGTACACCGATATTAAAGCTGCCAGCTACAGGTATGTGGGTAACGTGAAGCTGAATTACGATATTCTTAAAAACCTTAAATTCACTTCAAGCTTCAGCCTCGACTTCAACGACTATGACGAGTTCCAGTACTGGAATGATCTCACTAACCTGGGAGCCGCCAGCAACGGATATGGCAGTGATGGTGACAGCAAAAACCAGATCTGGATAAACGAACAGACCCTCGAGTACAGGATGCTGCTGGCAAGAAAGCACAGCTTCACCTTCCTGGCAGGAAACACGATCCAGAAAAACATGCGTCAATCCAAGATGATCGAAGGATACGGCTTCCCGAATAATTCCTTCAAGCTGATCTCTTCTGCGGCAACCCAGGCCGGCAGGGTGACTCACAGCGCATTTGGATTGCTTTCCTATTTCGGAAGGGTCAATTATGATTATGCTTCAAAATATTTTGTATCGCTGAGCATGAGGGCTGATGCCTCCTCAAAATTCGGGAAAAACAACAAATGGGGATATTTCCCATCTGTGGGGCTGGGCTGGCAGGTCAAAGAGGAATCATTTATAAGAAATGTATCCTGGATAAGCAGTCTTAAGCTTAGAAGCAGCATCGGACTTACCGGTAACCAAAACGGGATTAACGACTATGCTTCCCGCGGATTGTGGAGCGGCGGCTTCAACTATCTCGACCAGCCGGGCACATCTCCTGAGCAGCTCGAGAACCCTGAACTCAAGTGGGAAAGCACAATGCAGGCAGATTTCGGATTCGATTTTGCCGTCCTTAAAGATCGCTTCAGCCTTTCTTTTGACGTCTATTCCAAATACACCAAGGGACTTCTCCTGGCAGTGCCGATTCCTTCAGCTACAGGCTTCAACAGCATTTTCCGGAACGAAGGAGAGATGAGCAACAACGGGTTTGAACTTACACTTACCTCAGAAAACATTGTCTCGAAGAATTTCCACTGGACCACATCGGTCAACATGTCGAGGAACAAAAACCTAATCAAGAAACTATCAATACCCATCAATCAGTACAACCGCGACTGGGTAAGGATGCAGGAGGGTTACCCGATGTTCTCTTTCTGGCTCTACAGGCAGATGTATGTCGATCCCCAGACTGGCAACTCGGTGTTTGAAGATGTGAACAATGATGATGTCATAACTGTGGCTGACCGCCAGATACTTGGCGACACGTGGCCCGATCTGTTCGGAGGCATTAGCAACAATTTCCAGATATTTAAATTCGATCTGAGCATCTTCCTCAATTTCCAGACAGGGAATGACGTGTACAATCTAAACCGCTATTTCCTCGAATCCGGCGGTACCAGGGACGCAAACCGGTCGCTTCATAAACACCAGCTGAACAGGTGGCAAAATCCCGGTGACATTACGGATGTACCCAGGGTTACAACCATCGGCAGCAACTACAGGCTCGAACAAAACAGCAGGTTCCTCGAAGACGGGTCTTTTGTAAGGCTGCGTACGCTGAGTCTGGGTTATACGGTACCAAAATCAATCACCAGCAAGGCATACATCAAATCGGCAAGGATATACTGCCAGGGCACTAACCTGTTCCTTTTGAAAAGATATATAGATCCCGATCCTGAGGTCAATGTTGCAGGAGATAACCAGAATGTCCAGGGGCTTGATCTTGGTACGCCGCCCCAGCCGAGGATTGTTGAGTTCGGAATTAATCTTGTGTTGTAAAAGGTCAATTATAGGAAAATGAAAAAGTTATTATACCTGATATTAGCGGTTGTTTTCACCGGATGTGAAGTTCTTAACCTCGAACCTGAGTCGAAAATCTCCGACCAGCTTGCAATCACAGACGCTTCAAGTCTTGAAACCGCCGTATATGGAGCTTATTCAAGACTTCATAACAATGACTATTATGGCCTCACATTCCAGTCCGTCGGATACCTTGCCGGCGATAACGTGAAATGGACCGGCTCTTACGATTTTCTTTCACAGTTCGACCTGAACAATGTCAGGTCCGACAACTCACAGCTCATTCCTGTTTTCACTGGAATCTACAGGACGATAAACAGTGCAAACCAGGTAATAAAAGCAGCGGAAACACTTACCGATCCAATGCTCAGCCAGCAGAACAGGGATCTTTATAAAGGTGAAGCATTATTCATCAGGGCCCTCGCCTATTTCGACCTTTCGCGCCTCTGGGGAGGAGTACAGATAATCACAGAGCCCACAAAGTCATCACTCGATAATATCGATATTCCGCGCAGTTCACTGGCAAAAACCTGGGAGCAGGTACTGAATGATCTTAACACTGCCGAGCCCCTGCTTCCCGAAACAACAAACAGGAACAGGGCTACCAGGAAAACAGTTTACGCACTGAAAGCCAGGTTGTTCCTGTATATGCAGGATTGGGCGAATGCTGAGACGTTTGCCTCAAAGCTGATATCTGATAATAATTATGAGCTCATATCTCCTTACAGCTCCTTCTTTGCAAACAACGTGAAGAACACAAAGGAATCCATATTTGAGCTTGCTTATTCGGCAACCGACCAGAATGCTCACAGTCACTGGTGGCAGCCGCCGGCCAACAGCGGAAGGAGGGAATGGGCTCCTACAGACGAGCTGGTGAACCTTCTTAACGATCCGGTCACAGGCGGAAACCGCAAGGCAATGATAGCGCGCACTGCTCCTCCGGGAAACCTGTGGTACGGAAACATTTACTACCGTAATCCGAGGACCGATCCTGCTTTCATTTTGCGAATTGCTGAAATGTACCTGATACGTGCAGAAGCAAGAGCACAATTG
>JBLNAO010000154.1:0-5578 GCA_050259395.1 Chloroflexota bacterium | reverse complement strand
GCTCATATGCAGATCAGCGCAATAGTTGTTGGTGTTGAATCCTTCGCGTACGGTTGGCAATGTCTGAATGAGGTCTGGTTTATCTCCCAGGGAAAAGACGGTGATCTTCGACCCAAGCTCGTTTATGACGTAAAGCTTCGAACCATCCATGCTGAAATCGAAATGCCTTGGTCCAAAACCATCAGGGACTCTGAGGGTATCGACAGGCGACAGTTTTCCTTTTTCAGTGTTAAACTCATAACGGAAGATCCTGTTCTGGCCCAGGTCGGTTACATAGATCATTTTGCCTGCCGGATCGTTCCTTATCATATGGGCATGTGAAACATCCGGCTCGCTTTTTACATATAATATAGTATCGGTTATTGTTTCAGGAATACCATCCTTGTTAAGTTTTACAACAACAACTGAGCCGTTGGGATAGTTGGCCAGAAAAAGATAACCGCTGTCGGGCGACATTGAGATGAAGCATGGTCCGCCATAAGGAATCAGCATTTCATTTTGCTTCGTAAAAGTGGCATTCTCATCATTGTATTTATAAGCAGTCAGGCCTCCCCCGAATGTGCCGTTAAACTCCATGACCTCATTGGCTACATATACCAGATTATTTTTCTTCGAAAAACAGAAATAGGAAGGATTGGGGCCTGCATCAGCCTGGGAAACCGGAGTCACTTCGCCGCTTTTATCATTAAAGTCAAAGACATTCATGCCATTTTCGCCGGGCTTGTTAAACCCTCCGATAAAAAGGCGATGGGTTTGATCTGATTCACATGATGAATATGTAATAGCAAGAATCATGAAAGAATAAACAAATTTTTTCATATGCCAGGTTCATGAATATTCCATAAAAATAACACAAAAAACGGAATCTGTGCGACCCTTCCGGGGCCAATCCATACCTGCCCATTTTGCCACAATTCTATGATCCCTTCGGGATCAACAGGCGACAATAACATGAATAACGACCAAGAACAGATACCATGATGGATTACGTTCCAGCAGGCAATCTCCTGAATTAAATCATTTTAGATCAATCTGGCAATCTCCGGCTGAGCTGATCCGAAGGCATCACAGCTTTGTATAACGAAATCAGGGAATTACATTTTCGACCCAGAGAGGTCGAACAGGTTCCCATGAAAAAAATCGGGGATCATTTTTTGTGATCCCCGATACAATTGTTTTCTATGCTACTTCAAAGCTATCCGCCTCACGGTAAGCCTGGATGAGAGCAAGCTCTCCTTCCTTCGTTCCCCGTTTGCTGTTGCCATGCTCCATGCAAATGGTTCCCTGGTAACCTTTGTTGTAGATGTACTTGAAGACACTTTTGTAGTTGATCTCACCTGTGCCCGGTTCATTTCTGCCGGGATTGTCGCCGCAGTGGAATGCGCCGATCTCACCCCAGGCTAACTCCATGTTCGGTATAAGGTTTCCTTCGGTGATCTGCTGATGGTAGAGGTCATTCAGTATCTTGCACGAAGGCCTGTTGACAGCCCTGCAGATGGCATAAGTTTGTGGTATGCGCTGAAGGAAAAGTCCCGGGTGGTTGATATATGGATTGAGGGGCTCAAGTACAAGCGTAATCCCTTCTGGCTCCATTATATCGCAGCACAACCGGAGGTTATCGATGGCGTTTGCCAGCTGATACTCGGGATGAAGCTTCGCATCGTATCTTCCAAGAACGATAAGAGCCAGTTTGGCGCCTGTCCTTTTTGAACAAGCGACGCCATCCTTCATGCTGGCAGTCAGCATGTCGCGGACTTCCTGTGTATTGAAGACAAAATCCTGTTTCCCTGAATCGGCTCTCAGAACATATGGACCGATGTCCATTCCGAGGCGGCTCAGCTCATTCATCATCCTGTCCTGGTCTTCAGGTTTCCTGCGCATCAGGCTGTTGTCAAATATGGCACGGAAACCCTGGTCGTGACAGAACTTAATATGATCAACAAGATCTTCTCCGACATTCTGACGGAACATCCCGGGTGAAGGTGCATATTTGAGCTTGAAAGGTTTCACCGCGTCGGTTGCTTTCTGCTGTTTTGCCGTTGCGGTTGAGCCAAAAACTGCAGGAGCAGCTATAAAAGCGGCTCCTGTAGTACTGACTTTTTTTATGAAATTCCTTCTTGAGTTATTCATATTTCACTCCATGGAATTTATGATCAACCCTGTGCCTGTTGTTTTTTCCTGGCAGCTGCCCGTTCCTCAGCCCTTTTCTTTTCTGCTTCTGCATCATAGGCAAGTCCTGCTATAGGAACAGTCTTATCAATTGCAACAGGTCCGAATTCGAACACTGTGGGACCGATCTTCATGTCGGAGTTCATCATTTCATCCCAGGTTGTTTCTTTTCCGGTATAAGCCGATATGCGGCCCATGATTGCAGTCATAGTTGAAATGGCCGTATTCTCAAGCTCGTTGAAAGGCTTGTTCTCCCTGATTGACTGTACCATGTCGATATGCTCCTGTACATAGGGGTCAACTGCAGGGCGGTTGGTTGGTTTCCCGTCTTTGTCGAGAGGATATTCATATTTCCAGACTTCGGTGTTGGCCAGGTCGAGCACTGTATTTACGCAGTTGGTCGAACCTTTAGTACCCTGGATTCTTTCAGAGACGCTGTTTGCGCAACCGTTGATCTGGCGGCACATGCTATGGAAATGCATTCCATTTTCAAATGAGAAGTCTATGCTGAAGTTGTCATACTGGTCACCTGTAACGCGGCGCAGTCTGGAACCCATACCAACAGCCTTAACAGGATGCATACCGGTGAACCAATGCATCACGTCGAGGTTATGTACATGCTGCTCAACGATGTGGTCGCCTGAAAGCCATGTCCAGTTAACCCAGTCGCGGATCATCCATTCCATTTCAGTCCAGTCCGGGTTATTGTCGCGGTGCCATAGTTTTCCACCGTTCCAGTATACGTTACCGCCGGTAATATCACCGATAAGTCCCTGCTGAACCTGCTGCCATGTTGCAACATAGTCGCGCTGGTGACGGCGCTGTGTACCTGTAACAATTGTCAGGCCCATGCCTTTTGCCTTCTGTGCAGTAGCCATAACTGACCTTGCGCCAACGGGGTCAACGCAAACGGGTTTTTCAGCGAAGACATGCTTCTTGGCTGCAACTGCTGCTGCAAGGTGCTCCGGACGGAACATCGGGGGTGTTGCAAGAATTATGATGTCGACACCTGCATCGATAACCTTCTGGTATGCGTCGAATCCTGTAAAACATTTTTCAAGCGGCACATCCTGGTTGTGATTCTTGAGGATGCTTGCCCGGCATGCATCGATCCTGTCCTGGAAAGTGTCACCAAGGGCAACAATCTGAAGGTTTGGACCTGCACTGAGGAAGTTATTGGCTGCACCTGTTCCGCGGCCGCCGCAACCGATAACACCGGCTTTGAGAACTGGTCCGTCGGGAGCCTGGTCGAGGAAAGTCGGAACTGCGACCACTTTTTTCTGTTCACGGGAACAGCTTGTAATGATGGAGGGAACTACAACCCCTGCTACACCTACAGTAGCTGCTTTACCAAGAAAATTACGTCTTGAGATACCTGCTTTTTTCATATTGATTTAGATTATGTGAAGAACTTATATTTTAAAAATCTGATAACTATCGTGAATGCAACCAAATGTATATAACGACATTGAAATTAACAAATTTTTAATTCCCTTTAAGGTTTTTTAACTAATAAGGCTCTTGCATAAGTTAAATATCGCCGGGAATGATCAGGTATTACCTTATTTTCTTTAAAGTTAACAAAATAAAATGAATATTTGAGGAGTGAGACCAAGTACGTATTTTTACCCGATGAAGAATCCCTGCCTTACATTGTTATACCTCTTTTGTTGTTTCATCCTGTCTTCATGCGGGGAGAAACCTGCAGGCAATTTCCAGGCAGCCGGCACTCCTGCCTCAATCACACCTGAGTATTCCGGCATCGTCATACCGCCCAACATCGCACCATTGAATTTCAGGATTAATGAACCTGGCAAAGGATTCTTTGTGAAAGTCGTATCTTCTTCAGATGAAGTAATCAATGTTGATTCGAAAGACGGTAAAATCAGGATTCCTCAGAAATCATGGTCATCTTTCACTGAAAAGAATGCAGGCAAGGAATTCAGGATTGAGGTGTATGTCAAAAACGATGATTCCAAATGGTTGAAATACAACGATATTCTGAACGCAATTTCTGTGGATAAGATCGACCCGTATCTTTATTACAGGCTTCTATATCCCGGATATGAGAGCTGGGCTGAGCTAAGCATCAACATGCGCAGGCTCGAAGATTTCAGCACCCGGAAGGTGATAGAAAACGGCGTTGCGGAAGACAATTGCGTGAATTGCCATTCATTCAACAACGGGAAAACGGACGACTTCCTCTTTCACATGAGAGGCACACTCGGCGGGACTTATTTTTACTCGGGAAAAAAATTCAGCAAAGTAAACCTGAAAACAAAAGAGATGAAGAATGGTGCCGTATACCCCCGCTGGCATCCTTCAGGCAGGTTTGTTGCCTTTTCAACAAATAAGATAATACAACGGTTTCATTCATCAGACAACAAGAAAGTGGAAGTCAGCGATCTGGAATCGTCTCTCGTGCTGTACGACGTTGAGAAAAACGAAATGTCGGAGCTTTATGTCCCTGACATGGAAAAATACATGGACACTTACCCCGAATGGTCGCCGGACGGCCGTTACATTTATTTCTGCCGGGCTGCGCAGACAGACGAAACCTTCGATTATCAGAATATCAGGTACGATCTGTACAGGATGACCTTCAACCCTTCAGATAAATCGACCGGCCTGCCTGAACTTGTATTTGACGCCCGCAGCATGAATAAAAGTGTAGCCTTTCCGAGGATCTCACCCGACGGCAGGTTCCTGGTTTTCACGCTTGCAGACTATGGCTGCTTCCCGATATGGCATAAGGAAGCTGACCTCTGGCTTCTTGATCTTTCTGACATGAAAGCAGGCAGGTGCGATCTCAACAGCGATTTTACCGACAGTTACCATTCATGGTCATCAAACGGGAAATGGCTCGTTTTCAGCAGTAAAAGGGATGACGGACTTACCGCAAGACCATATATTTCTTATATCGACGGATCAGGGAATGCCTCGAAACCTTTTATCCTGCCACAGGAAGATCCTGATTTTTACGACAACTATCTGAAGAGCTTCAACATCCCCGAGCTTGCAAACACGGATGTGAAAACCGGACCTGGAAGGATGCGTAAAGCTTCTTTTTCCGAAGCTTTGCAGGCAAAATGGTCGAACAGGTTAACTTCCTCAGTATTACCGGGAAAAATAAGATGAAAAGAAAACCATTCAGCGGATTGATCTTCTCAGGATTACCTTACATAGTCCTTTTTGGCGGATTGTTCACATGGTTCTGTTTTATCTCCGGTTATATCCTGTTTTTTCAGGAGAAATCTTCTCTTTTTCTGTTTTCAAGTGAATATCTTACTGAAAAGCTGTGGCAGCCTGGCGGCGTGTTGTACATACTTTCACAATTTCTCACTTCATTTTATTACCATCCGGTTGCAGGTTCAATTATCCTCTCAGGCATTATTACCGTTACAACTTT
>JBLNAO010000153.1:0-3306 GCA_050259395.1 Chloroflexota bacterium | reverse complement strand
CGCCGCCGATGCTTGTTCCGTGTCCGCCGATCCATTTTGTTGCCGATTCAGTAACGATGTTGGCGCCAAAGTCGATGGGACGGCAAAGGTATCCGCAAGCTCCGAATGTGTTGTCGACGATCAGGGGAAGTCCGTGAGCTGCGGCAACTTTCGAGATTGCTTCGAAATCAGGTATCTCGAATCCCGGGTTGCCAAGAGTCTCAACATAGAGAGCTTTTGTTTTGCTGTCGATAAGCTTTTCGAAAGAAGCAGGATTAAGATCTGGTGTGACCCTTGCTTCGATGCCGAAATTGGCAAAGCTTACCTTGAACTGGTTGTGCGATCCGCCATAGAGGAAAGGTGAGGTTATAAAGTTTTCACCGTGCCTGAGGATGGTTGTAAGTGCGAGGAATTGAGCGGCGTGGCCGGAAGATACTGCCAGGGAGGCAACTCCGCCTTCGAGAGCTGCCACTCTTTTCTCGAAAACATCCTGGGTCGGATTCATGATACGGGTATAAATATTCCCAAACTCCGCAAGGTCGAAAAGATCGGATGCATGTTTGGAATTTTTAAAGACGTATGAAGATGTTTGATAGAGAGGAACAGCGCGTGATAGGGTTTCACCATCGGGTTTGTGTCCTGCGTGTACCTGTAAAGTATCGAAATGTCTGGTTCTTGTGCTCATTTTGAAGTATAGTTTTGAAGTAAGATTATAGTATTGGCATTATGAATATTGCATCAGTTTTGGATACAGCAATAGCATGGCTAATGCAGTCTCCGCGGGTTAAAGAATATTGATGTAAGGATTTACAAATCAAATTCTCTCATCAGCGCATGCACATAGGCATGAGTGGCATGATGAAATTGTGGTGAACGAGATGAATAGATGTCATTTTTTAGTGTTTTTAATTTTTATCATCTCCCGGCTCTTTTTCCCGGGATCAGGTCTTGGCACCGTTCTTCCGTTGCCGGAATTGGTTGCCAGGGTTTCTTCGAGCCTGATCTCTCCGCCCTTCTTAATAAAAACCAAACACCCCGGAAGGAATATTTGATTTGTTGCAGCAAAGATAATGATGTTTTTTAAAAGTACAAGTTATGCTACCGAAATTGTTGGATAAACTGTTGAGGCTTTTCGCTAAAAGCGCAAAATCTTACAATTCAGAGATCTCAGGAACTTCAAGTAATAAAAAAGTTTCACAGAGTTGCACTGAGTAGGCACAGAGTTTCACAGAGATATCAATGGAAAGCTCTCTGTGCAGCTCTGTGGTGCTCTGTGTGCCTCTGTGTAAGTTCTTCAACAGGTTACATAGCTTATTTATACTTTTCATTTTCTTCCCCAACCTTCAAAAAACCCTCAGGCATCCTGGAAAGGATAGTGAAAGGCTTACCTGTATCAGGATGGGGCAAAGTGAGTGAATATGCATGAAGCCTCACCCTTCGCTCATATTCAGCGGATGCTCCATATTTCCTGTCGCCGACGATCGGGCAGCCGAGATCTGACAGATGCACCCTGATCTGGTTTTTCCTGCCGGTATCGGTCACTATATCCAGCAAAGTGTATTCCCCGGCGGTCCTGATGACCTTATAATGAGTTATTGCCAGTTTTCCGGTTTCCTGGTTCCGGGTTGAGTGCACCTTCTGTCTTCCATCCTCTATGAGCCAGGTCTTTATTGTGCCCTCATTTTCGGGAGGGGTCCCTTCCACAAGGGCATAATAATGCTTTTCCGTTTCCTCCCATTTCTCCTTCACCTTTTCCATCAGCTCCTCGGAAAGGGCGAATAAAATGATTCCCGACACTTCCTTGTCGAGCCTGTGGATAACCCACGCACGTTCCTTTCCCCTGGAGTTGTCCCTGAGAAAAGCAGAAAGCTCATCGCGCACATTCCGGCTTCCGTCGACGCTCGATGTGGAAATGCCGGCGGGCTTGTCAACAGCAATCAGCTGCTTGTCTTCATACAAGACAGGAAACGGAGCATCAGCTTTCCGGCTCCTTGTGCCTGCCTTGACTATTTCCACCTGGTCTTCTTCCTTTAACACTAAGGAATGAAGTGTTGCAGGAAAATTATTGACCATCACGGTTCCGCTCTGGAGGAGTTTTTTAACACGTGTCCTTGGTGAATCAGGGTATTGCTCCACCAGAAACTCAAAGAGAGTGCATGATTTCTTTACAGTATACTTCAACTCAAAGTTTTTTACAAAAATACTCCTTTAAACCTTTGTCCCGCAATATCGGGAGAGTTTCACGGAGTTTATTTATTTTTGCCATCTGAAACAATTGAATGATGCAAAACAACTTACACATATTCAACAGTCTTTCGAAGAAAAAGGAACAGTTCAAACCATTGCATCCGCCTTTTGCAGGAATTTATGTCTGCGGTCCCACGGTTTACAGCGATACGCATCTCGGACATGCGAGACCTGCGATTACATTCGATATGCTCTACCGTTACCTGATGCACCTCGGATATAAGGTGAGGTATGTAAGAAATATTACTGACGTCGGACATCTCGAAAATGACGCCGATGAAGGTGATGATAAAATCCTGAAAAAAGCCAGGCTGGAACATCTCGAGCCCATGGAAGTTGTTCAGAAATACATGGATTCCTATCACAGGAACATGGATCAGCTGAATGTGCTCAATCCCTCGATAGAACCGCGTGCCTCCGGGCATATTATCGAGCAGCAGGTTCTGATTCAGCAGCTGATTGACAAAGGTTATGCTTACGTTGTGAATGGCTCGGTGTATTTCGATGTCCTGAAGTACAATGAGAAATATGAATATGGAAGGCTTTCGGGCAGGGTGCTCGATGAGCTTCAGAGCAACACAAGAACTCTCGAAGGGCAGGACGAGAAAAAGAATTCTTTCGACTTTGCACTTTGGAAGAAAGCCGCGCCCGAACATATAATGAAGTGGCCATCGCCATGGAGCGAAGGATTTCCCGGGTGGCATCTGGAGTGCTCGGCTATGAGCTACAAGTATCTCGGCGAGGTGTTCGACATACATGGCGGGGGTATGGATCTTCAGTTCCCGCACCATGAATGCGAGATTGCGCAATCCACTGCAGCCCGCGACAAGGCGCCGGTAAGGTACTGGATGCATAACAACATGATCACCATAAACGGCCAGAAGATGGCCCGTTCGCTGGGAAACTTCATAACGCTCGATCAGCTTTTCAGCGGAAAACATCCTTTGCTGCAGCAGGCTTACAGCCCGATGACGGTGAGGTTCTTCATTCTGCAGGCGCATTACAGGAGCACTGTCGACTTCTCCAACGAAGCTCTCCAGGCGGCTGAAAAAGGCATGCAGAAGCTGATGAAGGCAACAG
>JBLNAO010000152.1:0-3072 GCA_050259395.1 Chloroflexota bacterium | reverse complement strand
GTCGCCGGTTATACAGCATACTTTACCGAACTGGCGCCCGATCTGCAGGATGAAATTATAAAAAGAACCACCCAGGAAGGAGAATGAAAGGAAAAGTATTCAGGATAAAAAGATTCTCGGTTCATGACGGTCCCGGGATAAGGACAGCAGTCTTTCTTAAGGGCTGTGCAATGAGATGTGTATGGTGCCACAACCCTGAAGGGCTTAATGAAGAACCTGAAGTGTGGCATGACAAAACCTCCTGTATAGCCTGTGGCAGATGCGTGGCAGCATGCACAATGAATGCACTCAATCTCGTGAAGGAAGATCACAGCGTTGTGGTGGACAGAAAACTTTGCAAACTGAATGGTGATTGTGTCCGTGCATGCCCCACGGGAGCAATTAAATTCACGGCAACTGAAATGACTACCGGAGAAGTGGTGTCAGAAATAGAAAAAGACAGGATCTTTTATGAGACTTCCGGAGGGGGCGTAACTCTCTCTGGAGGTGAACCGTTATTCCAGGCGGATTTTTCCGCTGCGATTTTCAAAGAATGCAGAAAAAGAAAAATTCATACAGCCGTAGAAACCTGCCTGCTTGGTTACTGGCATATGCTTGAGCAGTTCATCGAAGACATCGATCTTTTCTTAGTGGATCTTAAAATATTCGATAACGAAAAACATGTCCGGTTCACCGGTCACCCCAATAAGCTGATACTGAAAAATTTCAGAATGCTTGCTTCAACAGGAAGGAATATTGCGGTTAGAATTCCACTTGTTAAGAATATAACAGATACCCCGGAAAATATTGAAGCAATAACAAGGTTTGTCCATTCGATCGATCCCCGTATACCTATTGAAAAAATCAGTTACAATCCGCTTGCCCGGAATAATTATGACCGGCTGGGAATGCCTTTCACTCTTTCAGAATAATCCTGTTAAACATAACTGAACCTATAAATGAGAATGAATAAGACAATTGCAGCGACAACCCTGGGAATCAGCTCTTTTATTCCCAACCTGGCTGCACAGAAAACGGAGGCTCAAAGGCCCAACATTATCTACATTATGTCAGACGACCATGCATACCAGGCAATAAGCGCGTATGGTGGTCCATTGAAAAACCTTGCTCCGACTCCCAATATCGACAGGATATTCCGAAGCGGTGTAAGATTCGACAGATGTCTTGTAACAAATTCAATATCTGGACCTTGCAGGGCAGTGATCCTTACCGGCAAGTACAGTCACCTGAACGGCTTTACACGGAATGAAGGACAGGCCCCTTTTGACGGTTCGCAGCAGACATTCCCGAAGCTTCTTCAGAAAGCCGGTTATGCGACAGCAATGGTAGGCAAGTGGCATCTTGGCTCCGACCCCACAGGATTCGACCACTGGGAAATTCTTCCTGGGCAGGGGAATTATTACAATCCTGATTTCATAACAAAGGATGGAAAGCACCGTGAGGAAGGTTACGTTACAGAGCTTATTACTGACAAAAGCCTGAAATGGATCAGTGATGTTAAAAGTTCGGGAAAGCCATTCATGCTTATGATGCATCATAAAGCCCCACACCGTGAATGGCAGCCCGGGCCGAAAGAGCTCACACTCTACAAGAATGTCGTTTTCCCGGAACCTGCAACACTGTTCGATGACTATTCGGGAAGGGGAACTGCTGAAAGATCCCAGGACATGACCATCGAGAAAACGATGAGGATTGAAGAGGATCTTAAGCTGTACAAGGATAAGGGGAAGATGAAATCAACAGGATTGAACAGGATGGATGAAAACCAGATGGAAGCCTGGAACGATGTCTACGATCCAATTATTAAACAATTTTACAGTTCCGATCTTTCAGGAAAGCAGCTTACAAGCTACAAGTACCAGAGGTATCTCCAGGATTACCTTGCATGCATTGCGGCGGTCGATAAAAGTGTGGGAGAGGTGCTCGATTTCCTCAGGGAGAATGGTCTCGACAAAAACACGATTGTCTTCTATGCCTCAGACCAGGGCTTTTACCTGGGCGAACACGGCTGGTTCGACAAGAGATTCATGTTCGAGGAATCTTACCGCACTCCTCTGCTTGTAACATGGCCGGGTGTGACAAAGCCGGAAACTGTAAATAAGGATATGGTTTCAAACATCGACATTCCTGAGACCATACTGGAAATGGCCGGAGCACCGGTACCTTCTGACATGCAGGGAATGAGCATGGTACAGATACTTAAGGGCAAAACACCCTCAGGCTGGAGGAAAGAACATTACTACCATTATTATGAGTATCCTGCAGTTCACAGCGTTAAGCGGCACTATGGGATAAGCACTGAAAGGTACAAGCTCATTCATTTCTACAACGACATTGATGAATGGGAGCTTTTCGACATGAAGAAGGACCCGATGGAGATGAAGAATGTCTACAACGATCCCTCTTATTCTAAAGTGAAAGCTGATCTTCACAAAAGGCTTGAGGCTGCCAGAGTGAAGTTTAAGGACACTGAGGAGAAGTAAAGAAAAGTATGTGGTAATCGGTAATCGGTTGATACTGATTACTGATTACCGATTACTGATTACCTGTCATCCCCCCGTGGCAATGCTTATATTTCTTCCCGCTTCCGCAAGGGCAAGGGTCGTTTCTTTCAGGCAAAACAGGTTTCACAACCCGGCTTTCTTTATTCCTGATCCATTGCATCACATTTGCAGGAGGCCGTTTGTTCTTAAGCTCCTTTGCCATGAATTCCATATATGGCTCAACATGATGGAAGAAATCCTTATATCCCTCGCAAAGGTAATTTAATCCCGGCTTGCCGTCAGGTGTAAGGCTGAACCTGTGCTTCGGACATTCGCCGTGACAGGCATACCTGACGTCGCATTGAAGGCAATAACGAGGAAGCGTGTTTCTCTTTTCAACGCCGAAGTCGAACTGCTTTTGGGATTTCACCATGTCGATCATAGGAGTCTCCATGATGTTTCCCAAACGGTATTCGGGAAAAACGAAGTGGTCGCAGGTGAACATGTCGCCATTATGTTCCATAACCAAAGCATCCCCGCAAGTTTCTGCAAAAACGCATATTCCCGGCATTTCTCCAACATAATTCGC
>JBLNAO010000151.1:0-13347 GCA_050259395.1 Chloroflexota bacterium | reverse complement strand
GTGTGATTATTCATCATTAACCTGTTTGAAAAATTAACTGTTGAATGGATAACTTGTCTTAATGGTTTAAAGATCGTGACAATTTCTTGTATTATATTTACGCGCCCAATTCTTATTTGTTTAAAATCTTTAAATGAAAAAGTACTCACTGGATAAAAGCAGGATAAAAGTCCTCCTGCTTGAAGGGATTCACGAAAACGCCGTAAGCTATTTCAGGGAAAACGGATACAGTGATATTGAATGTTACAAAGCTGCCCTTCCCGAAAATGAGCTTCGCCAGAAACTTCAGCATGCTCATCTTGTAGGAATAAGAAGCAAGACTGAACTCACGGCCGATATCCTTGATCACGCACCAAAACTGATCGCTGCCGGTTGTTTCAGCATTGGGACAAACCAGGTAGATGTTTCAGCAGCAAAGCGGCTCGGCATCCCTGTCTTCAACGCTCCGTTCTCAAATACACGCTCGGTTGCGGAACTTGTGATTGCGGAGTGTATTATGCTCATGAGGGGAATCCCTGAGAAGAGCCTTCTTGCCCATAACCGCATATGGATGAAATCGGCAAGCAATTCTGTCGAAGTCAGAGGCAAAACACTTGGAATCATAGGCTACGGACATATCGGATCGCAGGTCTCCATCCTTGCGGAAAACCTGGGCATGAACATAGTCTATTATGATATTGAGAAAAAACTTTCGCTCGGTAATGCAAGACCGGTGTTGGATCTCAGGGATCTGCTGAAAGTTGCTGATACAGTTACGATACACGTTCCTTCAACAGCACTCACCAGGAACATGATCTCCGGGCAACAGCTTGACCTGATGAAGAAAGGCGCATGCCTCATAAATGCTTCACGCGGCGATGTGGTAGATTACAAAGCTGTTTCGGAAAGTCTCAGGAAAAATCACCTGGCCGGTGTTGCTGCCGATGTCTTCCCTGAAGAACCTGCTTCATCTGACGAGCCCTTTATTACAGAGCTTCAGGAATTCAAAAATACGATACTTACGCCTCATATCGGTGGAAGCACCGCCGAAGCACAGGCGAATATCGGTCTTGAAGTGGCTGAAAAGCTGGTAAAGTACAGTGATACAGGATCAACCATCGGAGCTGTGAATTTTGTCGAGATATCCCTGCAGCCAAATGTTTCCAAACAGAGGTTTTTGCATATTCATAAAAATGTCCCGGGAGTGCTGAAGGAAGTCAATAATTTTTTCAGCTCCCGGGGCATTAATATCTCTGCAGAATATCTTCAGACAGATCCGGATATCGGCTATGTGATCATCGAAACCGAAAGCGAGCTCGATTCAACGGCCATAAGAGAGCTGAAGAACATCCCGCATACGATCAGGACCAGGATCATCTACTAATTAAATTTCGCCGGTCAATCCATATTCCTGAACTTCTTCTTTCTCAGAGGCAGGCATTACAGGCTGCAGGATGCTGCACACGTTTCCCGAGGGATCGCGGAAGCTTACAAAAGTGCCTGTTCCGGGTATGTCCATCGGTTCACCGAGCACCGTTCCTCCGGCCTCATTGACGATTCTGATATGCTCATGGATATCGTCGACTGCAATCACCAGGGAAGGGCAATTGACAGGATTATCCTGGCTCTTTTGAAAAATACCTCCATTGATTGCTCCCATCTGCTTTATCATACCTTTGTCATCGGTTTCGGCAGTTGATACCAGGACATAATTCCCCATCTCTTCACCCAGGAAATTTGTATTCCATCCGAAAGCGCTGGAATAAAAATCAGCAAGCTTCTTCCGGTCATCGGCCGGCAGCTCGAAATGAACAACAGGATTTTTCTTTTTCATAACTTTAATTTTTAAGATCAATTTTACTAACGCTGTATAACTGATTTGGTTCGAACTTAATTAGTTTTGATTAGTTTTGTTTATATCAACATTAAAATTCCGAGACATGAAGTGGAAAGGCAGAATGGGCAGCGGCAATATTGAAGACCGCAGGGGCATGTCCCGCAGGGGAATGGTTGCGGGCGGAGGGCTGGGGACAATCATCCTCGTAATACTGGTTCTCCTCTTCGGAGGGGATCCTTCACAGCTGCTCAACATGGGTGGCGACAGCAGTGCACCCACAGAGCAGGTGACTACAACACATGAGGAAGATGAAATGGCTCAGTTTGTATCGGTTGTTCTGAAAGATACCGAAACAGTATGGGGGAAAATCTTCGAGGAATCCGGCTCCACTTACCAGCAGCCGAAACTTGTCCTGTTCAGGGACCAGGTTGAATCTGCATGCGGACTGGCAAGTTCAGCGAGCGGGCCTTTCTATTGCCCTTCCGACCAGAAGCTTTACATAGACCTGAGCTTCATGGACCAGTTGAAAACAAAATTTGGCGCACAGGGTGATTTTGCCGTGGCCTACGTCATAGCTCATGAAGTGGGTCACCATGTACAGAACATGCTCGGGATCCTGTCCAAAGCAGATAATCAGAAATCGCAGGTCAATGAAAGGCGGGCAAACGAGATTTCAGTAAAGGTCGAGCTTCAGGCCGATTTCCTTGCAGGAATGTGGGCGCACTATGCCGGTGAGATGCTCAACACGCTGGAGTCCGGGGATATAGATGAGGCCCTTAACGCCGCAGCCGCAGTCGGCGACGATGCACTCCAAAGGAAATACCAGGGCCGGGTTGTTCCTGACTCCTTTACCCATGGAACATCCGATCAGCGTAAACAATGGTTTAGAAAAGGATGGCAAACAGGCGATTTCCAACAGGGCGACACATTCAGCGCCGATCTTGACTGAATGATTTCATTTATCTGACCATGCCAATCACAGTTGAAGAAAACAAAAAAGTAAGCTCGCAGAATTACATCGTTCTTACATCATTCCTTTCGCTTTTCGCACTTGTCGGATTCGCTTTTTACGGACTTCCGTTCTTTTTCGATTTTATGGAAAAAGAATATGGATGGTCGAGAACATTCATTACATCCGGAAACGCATTCGGCAAGCTGCTAATTGGACCGCTGTTCGGTTTTGCAGCAGGGTGGCTTATTGACAAATATGGCCCGAGAAGGCTTATGATGGCCGGAATACTGATGATGGGTGCAGCGCTGGTGGGATTGAGCTTTGCCAGCACACCAGGCCTGTTCTATCTTTTCTATGTTTTCAACGCTCTTGGTTATGTTTGCGGAGGACCACTTCCATGCCAGGTTCTGATATCCAGGTGGTTTAACGAAAATCGCGGGAAAGCGATGGGCATCGCCTACCTGGGTATAGGTGTCGGAGGCGCAATTGCCCCGCACATCGCACGAAGTCTTGAAAATAACTTCGACTGGCACACTTCTCTTGCAATACTCGGTGTCCTGGGAGTTGTTATCGCTTTTCCGCTTGTTTATTTTATCAAAGGTACATCGTCGGTAACCCATCCGGATCCTGGTCAGAAATATTACATACCCGTAAAAGAAATACTGAAAAACCGGAATTTTTATCTTCTCGGCATAGGAAGCATGTGTGCTATTGGGGTTGTCGGGGGGATCAACCAGCATCTTAAACTTTACCTGTCGGATCTGGAGTACACACAGAAGGAAGCAGCTAAAATTATTTCGCTCGTATTATTTTCAAGCCTGGGAGGAAGGGTGCTGATGGGCTGGCTTGCTGACCTTTTCCCAAGAAAATACGTGATGATCCTGATCTACCTGATTGTCGCTTCCACTATCCCCCTGCTTCTCGTTCCTGACTTCCCCGGACGCATATATATATTTGCGGTCGTTTTTGGCCTTGGCCTTGGCGGAGATTATATGATCATTCCATTAATGGCCGGCGATCTGTTCGGGATAAAGGTGCTTGGAAGAACAATGGGTATAATACTTGTAGCCGACGGAGTTGCAGAAGCGTCATTTCCGATGCTGCTGGGAAGACTGTACGATTCAGCGGACAACTACAGGCTTGGCTTTATTATACTTATCTGTGTTGCTCTGGCTGGCGCTATCATTGTCTCATTCCTGCCGGCAAAGAAATCGGAAACACCTCAGATGGCTGAATCGGCAAGTTGATCTAAGACAGCCATTTACCAATGTTCTGTCTTACAAATTCGTCATCGTTAAGTTCGGGATATGAGGCATATACCCTGTCGATCTCCATCTTCTGCGAAGGCGAAAGGCGTTCATGCCGGTCGAGAGTCAGGTTACTTTCAAGGAGACCCTGCCTTTTCAGCACTTCATTGATACCAATTATACATCCCCTGAAGTTGTGGGCAGCATCGAAAAAAGCTGAGTTACAGTCTGTAATACTTGCTGCAAGGCTCAATGCATTCACTGTATCATTATCGAACACACCGTTATGCACATCCTCAAGAAGCCTCACTGCAGACCTTGTCCAGACGGCCCAGTGCCCCAGCAATCCTCCCACTATTTTTTTCCTGAATATACTGCCCTTTACAGCTATCCGGTATTCGGTAAGCAGGTCAGCAAGAATGTTATCATCATTCCCTGTGTAAAGAGCGATGTCTGATCTGCCCGATTCAGCCAACCCTTTTACGACATCGATAGTCTGGTACCTGTTGAAAGGTGCGATTTTTACTGCAACCACATTTGGGATATCGAAGAATCCCCTCCAGAAATCAGTGTCAAGCACTCTTCCTCCGACTGCTGGCTGAAGATAAAACCCGATGAGTGGAATAATTTCAGATATCGTCTTGCAATGCTTCAGAATGACGCTGTTTGTTTCGCCTGAAAAGCCAGCAAGGCTCAGCAGAGCGGCATTATATCCGGTATTTACGGAAAGGATTGCTTCTCTCGCAGCTTGCGGAGTTTTTCCAATAACCCCTGAAATCCGGATAATATTCCTGCCGGTGGATCTCTCAAACAGGTCAAATTCATCCCTGGCAATCCTGAGAAGAGGTTCAAAAAGGTTAATTGATTTTTCTCTTATGGCGAACTGTGTGGTATGAACGCCCACTGCAACTCCGCCTGCACCGGCATCGAGATAGTAGCGGATAAGTGCACGCTGCCTGCGTTCGTCAAACCTTCTCATCCTGTTAAGAGCAAGCGGAAGTGCAGGTATCACCGCACCTTTTTGCAATTGTCTGAGAATTTTATCAGGAATTGTCATTTTAATATATTCCATTCCTTACCTCAAAATGCGTAGGCTTCCCCAACAGCCGTCCATTGCCTTTCAGCCATTCAGCGGTCCATTTAATGATCTGACCTGCTTTCACTTTAGGCGCTCCGAAATGTCGGAAGGACTCAGCCGCATTACTAAGCAGAGCTGTCGGCGCTTCTTCATTAATGAACACCGGAGTGACTCCGAAATATTCGCCAAACTGCGCTGCAGTTTCTCTTACTGAAAGTGTTTCAGGTCCTGTAATATTGAGGATGGCTGCAGGACAGGAACAACGAGCAAGTGAACGCAGAACGAAGTCATTCATATCACCCTGCCATATAACATTAAAATAACCCATTGACAGATCCACAGGGATGTTGTTCTTCACTTTTAAAGCAATATCAGTGAGCACGCCATACCTCATCTCAACTGAATAATTAAGCCTCAGCAATATTGAATTTGTACCGAATGCATTACTCCCATATTCGAACAGACGCTCTCTTCCTATGCAGGATTGTGCATATTCTCCCATGGCACACAGATTATCTGATTCTACCGACCCGCCCGAACTTAACGACACCAATGGATAAACGCATCCTGTGGAAAAAGCAACTATTCGCGAGTTCCTGAAATGCCCGGCAACCATTCCGGGCAGGTATGTATTAATTGCCCATGTGAGTGACGGATTAATACCTGTTCCAAATTTCATGCCCGCCAGGTAAAAGACATTCCTGAAGAGTGGCAGCCTTTTCAAAAATTCATTGTCCAGCAGGTCGCCCCTGACACTCTCTATTCCAGCCTGATCAAGGCTTCTTTGCACCTGTGCATCAATATGCCTTGAAACGCCGAGGATCTTCTTTTTTACGCCGGCCTTTTCACAGGCCCTTGCTGCCATAAGTGCAAGTGAAGGTCCAATCTTACCGGTGATCCCGAGGATAATGATATCGCCATCGGTTTTTCCGATCATATCGATAAGCTCGTCGCCCGGACTTGAGAGAAAGTCATCGAGCTGATCTTCATTTTCGAATTTTTCAGGATGATCAATCATTCCTTTTTACTCCATTTTGTTATTATGTTCCGGTAAATCCTTACGGATTCCGTGAGTTTTTCAATGTCGCACCATTCATCTGTCTGATGGGCCTGGCCGGCTTCACCGGGACCCAGTATCACGACAGGTGCATTGAGGGTTTTCTGAAGAATGGCTCCATCGGTAAGATAAGGTAGCGAGAAAGGCAATCCCGATCCACCGCACTCAAAATTCACCGCTTTGACGAAAGGATGATCGATGGGAGTGAATACAGGCCCGATATCAACAAGCTTTTCAAATGTAATCTCCTTACCTGCCGCCTCCTGTATCATGTCGAGGATAGTACCATGTCCCATTTTGGTAGTGGATCTTACATCTATTGTAAATGCAGCGTGATCGGGAACAGAGTTTATGTTCATTCCTCCGCTTATCTTACCGATATTAAGGGTGGGATAACCGAGCAATGGATCCTGCTCTGCCGCGAAATCGATTTGCCGTATCCGGGCAATAGCATCTACAACCTTGTAAATGGCATTATCACCAAGATGAGGCATTGAAGAATGCGCTGTTTTTCCCGTGGCCGAAGCATTCAGGTACAATGCTCCCTTGTGTCCGGTTGCCGGGATGTTCCCGGTGGGCTCACCTACTATCACTGCGCTTGCATCACCGGGAATTAAACCTTTGTCCGCCATTGAAACTATTCCCTGGCAACCGAGTTCTTCACCGGCTGTCAGGATGAACCTCACACCACCTGGAATGCTCTCCCTGAAAGCTTCAAACGATGCGATCAACATAGATGCAATTGCCCCCTTCATGTCGCTCGATCCCCTGCCCCATATCCTTCCGGAGTTCACTGTTCCGGCAAAAGGATCAACTGTCCAATCCTTTGCCCCGAGTGGAACTGTATCGAAATGACCTGACAAAATAAAAGGCGGTTTCTGCTGGCTCAGCCCTCTTCCGGCAACAAGATGCAGCCTGTTCCCGCCGAATTCGTGCAGTTCCACGTTAAAGCCATTCCTGGCAAGAAGTTTGCCGGTAAAACGCGCGATTTCAGCTTCATTCCCAGGGGGATTGATAGTATTGAAAGACAGTAACTTCTGAGTGAGAGAAATGACATCCATCCCGACTGATCAATTTTTCTCAATTTACCAATTTTCAAACAAAATTCTTACAGGTCGGACAGTATTCAATCAGACCCGGAAATAAACCGGATTATGTACAATCGCTAACAAACAAACATTCAGCGAATGAAGATTGTTAGATTTTTGACTCAAACATGAAAATACTATGGTAGTAAAGGAAGAAACACTCGATCTTGCGGTAAGAAGCGACGATCTGTCAAGATTGTCACAGTACCACAATAAATCATGCATCTCAATATATATTCCAACTCACCGTCTGGGTGTGGAGACACTCAATGGACAGGATTCGCTGAATCTTAAGAACCAGGTCAAACAGGTACGTAACAAGCTTCAATCGCAGGGTATGACGTCGCGTGAGATAGAAAAACTTGTTGATCCCCTGGTAGGATTGATAGATGATTCTGATTTCTGGAGGCATCAGTCGGAAGGGCTCGCCATCTTTGTTTCAGAAGATATTTTCGAGAAATTTAGTGTTCCGGTGAAGTTTGATGAGTTCCATTATCTCTCAAGCGGATTTTATCTTAAACAACTGTTCCCCATGTTCAACGAATATGGTCATTTCTTTTTACTGACAGTCAAAAAGGATGATGTAAGATTTTATGAAGGCAATAAATTCGGACTTACAGGAGTCGACGTGCAGGGGATCGTTCCGGCCAGGCTTGAAGATTCAGTCGGTTACGACCATGAACAAAAACAGCTGCAGTTCCGGACACAGTGGGGCGGCAACAAGCCCGGTTCATTCCATGGCCATGGCGAAAGCGAGTCACGGGACAGGAATGAGCTGCTTGTTTACCTCAGGGACATCGACAAAGGAATAATGTCGAAGCTTCACGATAAGCAGGATATACCTCTCCTGCTTTGCTGTCTCGATTACATTTATCCCTTATATAAGGAAGCAAACACGCACAGGAACCTTTTTCCGCGATTCATTTCTGTAAATCCGGCGGATCTTGACTCCAGGGACCTGCACCTGAGAGCATGGGATCTGCTGGAACCCTATTTCAGCCAGGAATTCACGAAGAGGAAAGAAAAATACCTTATAGGAATCGATAAGGGCAAGGCATCATCGAACATAAGGGAGATTATTCCGGCAGCTGTCGCAGGCAAGATTGACACACTTTTTATCGAAAAAAATGCAGACATATTCGGTATATATGATCCCTCAACAGGAGGAATAAGCATACAGGAAGAGCAGAACATGTCGAATGTTTCCCTGATGAATCTTGCAGCAAAGAAAGTTTTTGAACAGGGTGGAATGATTTACATTCCCGAAAAGCACGAGATGCCGGATGGCTCTTCGGAAATTAATGCATTGTTCAGATATTGATGAACAGAACAATTAAGGCTTCGCTTGTGTTTATACTTTAATTGGCTTTTCCTTTACTCCCGATGGACCAGATAAGCGAACTTAAGAAAGAAATAGAAAAGCTCAGGGAGCAGCTTCATTCACTCAAACGCACGGGTGATAGTCTCGATCCCAGGATACTCGAGGCCGTGATTTCAAATATCGGCACAGGATTCATCGTCAGCGATGTTCAGGGGAATATAATGTTCCAGAATGACGCTTCCCAAAGGATGCATGATTTCAGGTATGAGCATGAAGAACTGACACATCTGAATGAGTTCAAGAAAACATTCACACTGGAGTATCCAGAAGGAGGAGTGATCCCTTTTGAAAAATGGCCGCTGCCTCTCGCAATTAAAGGAGATTATTTCCGCGATTACCTGGTAAAACTCGTTAATCCCCAAAGCCGTGGCCGAAAGCTAAGGTTCATCAGCTATAACACCGTCCCGATTTACGATAAAGAGGGCACGAAGAAGTACATCATAATAACCATGACTGATCTGACCGAGATCAGGGAGAGCACTCAGCAGCTTAACGAAAGCAGGTTAAAGCTTGCCGGCGAACGGGAACTTTTCGAAGGCATATTCAATAATATCCCGGTAATGATCACGATCTATGACCCGGGAATGAAGAGCTTCAGAGTAAACAGTGAGCTGACCAGGGTTCTTGGCTGGACTGAAGAAGACGCAGCTGCAGGGAATTTTATGGAATTAGTGTATCCCGATCCTGTTCATAGGCAGGAAGCTATTGATTACATGCAGTCGCTTGAAGGGGGATGGAAGGAGCTGAGGCCTGTCGCAAGGGACGGGACTGAAATAATCAGCACTTGGGCCAACATACGTCTTGCAAGCGGGATAATGATCGGGATAGGCCTCGATGTCAGAAAACGCAAGCAGGATGAAGAAGTATTAAGGAAGAACGAACAGAGGCTCAGGAGCATCTTCGGGAATGCAGCAATCGGAATAGTGGAGGTCGATACCAGGGAGAGGATCCTTGAAGTCAATGAAAGAGCTTGCGATATCCTGGGATACAATGAAGATGAGCTCATTGGTCGCACAATACACGAGATCACCGCACCTGAGGATCGTCAGCTGAGTGTTATCACAAACGAAAAAATCAGGAAGGGAGAAAAAGGGATAATTGATTATGAAAAAAGATACCTGAAAAAGGATAATACGAAGATCTGGGTGCATGTAACGGTTTCAGGGGTCTATAATACAGAAGGACAACACATTCATTCCGTGGGAACAATTGAAGACATATCCGAAAGAAGATTGTCACAACAGGCACTCAGGCGAAGTGAATCGATTTTGAAGCAGGCGGGCATGATGGCTAATCTCGGTGCATGGGAAATTGAATTCGTCACTGATGATATCACAAAAAACCCGCTTCACTGGTCTGAGCAGGTCTTCAGGATCTTTGGATATCCACCGGGATCCGTTGAAGTCGACAACACGCTTTTTTATGAAAGGGTTCATCCCGATGATCGCGCCAAGGTCAGGGAAGCTGTTGAAAATGCCCTTAAGACAAGGCAATCCTATACAGTGGAACACAGGATCATCAGGTTAGACGGAACAATCCGCTTTGTGATCGAGAATGCTGAAGTTTACTTCGATGGCACGGGCAAACCATTAAAGATGATCGGAGCCGTCCAGGATATAACCGAGAGGAAGAAAGCTGAGGAATCATTGAAGGAGAGCGAGGAAAAATTTCGCTCTGTTTTCGAGAATGTGATTGAGGGAATAGCCCTCCATAGCGTTATCTATGAGAATGACATCCCCGTTGATTTCAGTATTATAGACACTAATAAAGCGTTTATTGATCATTTCGGCCATGAAGCTGAATTATTGAAGGATAAGCCTGCAACGGAATTTTACCTTTCTAAGGGCTTGCCTGTTAAAAACGAATATTTCGATGTTGCAAAAAGTGGTTCTCCTTACAAATTCGAAGCATCTCCGGGGGCGAATAAGCATTTTATAATAAATGTCATCTCCCCTAAAGAAGGTCAGTTTGCGACAGTGTTCGAAGATATAACCGAACATAAAAGGAATGAATTGGAGATCAGGAAAAAGAATGAGGAGCTCACACGGTTCATATACACGGTGTCACATGATCTGAAAAGCCCTCTCGTCACTATTAAATCATTTTCAAATTATCTGCAGGAGGACATCAGGAATAACGACCAGGATGCCCAGGACAGGGACCTGAACTTCATTAGGAATGCAGCCGATAGAATGGCGAGGCTGCTTGATGAACTATTGGAATTGTCAAGGATAGGAAGGAAAGAAAAGCCCAAGGTTACTATTCCGCTTGAAGAAGTGGTTCTGGCTGCACGGGACCTTGTTGCAGGCCGGCTGGAGGAGAAAAAGACGAAGGTGACTGTCACCGGCATTCCTGTTATGCTTTATGGCCATGCTCAGCGATTCATCCAGCTGTTCCAGAATCTCATCGATAACTCGGCCAAGTTCACCGGGGATCAGCAGAATCCCTTTATTGAGATCGGTGCGTACCCCGGCGAGAACAATGAGGTGGTAATATTTGTTCGTGATAACGGGAAAGGTATAGATCCGCGATACCATCACAAAATATTCGGACTTTTCGAGAAAATGGATGTTGAAACAGAAGGAACAGGCATTGGCCTGGCTCTTGTAAAAAGGATTGTTGAGGTACATGGCGGGACGATCTGGTTTATATCGGAGGGCAACGGGAAGGGAACTACTTTTTATTTCACTCTTGAAGGCACGACAATAATTAAATAATTCACCCCATGGAAGATTACGAAGAGGAATTCCTCAATGGCAAAGGCGAACCGCTGATCATCCTTTTCATCGAAGATGATCCGGCGCATGCAGAAATAACGATGCGGAATTTCAAGAAAAACCGCATCAGCAATAAAGTCATTCACCTGTGGGATGGACAGGAAGCGCTGGATTATCTCTTCAGGCATGGAAAATACACAGATCCCGAAAGTTCTCCTCTGCCCCACCTGATTCTTCTTGACCTGCGCCTGCCTAAAGTCGACGGTTTGGAAGTTCTTGAAAAAATCAGGGCAGTGGATAAGCTTAAATGCATTCCCGTGGTTATCCTTACTACCTCCGATACCGAAGCTGATATTTCCAAGGCTTACAATTATAACGTTAACAGCTACCTGGTTAAGCCGATGGATTATGACAAGTTCTCAAATCTAATCGAAGCGTTCGGTTTTTACTGGGTGGTATGGAATAAATATCCTCCCTGCAACTGAAGAAATCATATGAGCGAGCAGCTGATTAATAAGGTAAGAAAGATCCTCGTTCTCGAGGATGAGCCGGCACATGCCGAAGCTATTATGCGGCATCTTACCGATTCTGATTATGATTGCAAAATCACTGTTGCAGGCTCGCTCGCGGAATTCAATAAGATAGTAAACCTGATTGCGCCCGATATTGTCATTGCAGATATTAACCTGCCCGACGGAAGCTCACTTTCTATATTGAAGGGCGATATAGAAAGCCAGCCATGGCCGGTGCTGATAATGACCTCGTTTGGTGATGAGGAGATTGCCGTTAAAGCGATCAAGTCAGGGGCGCTGGATTACATTGTCAAATCCCCCGAGGCTTTCAACAACATACGGCATGTCGTAAAGAGGAACCTCAGGGAATGGAGGAATATTCAGAAAAGCCGGGAAAGCGAGAGGAAATTCAGGATACTGTTCGAAACAATGGACCAGGGGGTTATACACACTGATTCCACAGGCCATATAACAGCAGCAAATTCTGCAGCTGAAAAGATCACGGGATATGCCCTTGAGGAAATGCAGGATATGCCATTTTTCAACCCCGGCCCCTGGGTCAATATCGATCCTGACGGCTCCTTTGTTCCTTGTGCGACTCATCCTGCTGCAATGGCACTTCGTTCAGGTTCAGCTGTACGGGAACGCGTAATGGGGATACAGAATCCAAAAACAGACAGCTTCGTATGGATGCTTGTAAGCGCAATCCCCCAGTTCAGGAAAGATGCATCGGAGCCATACCAGGTGTTCACTACATTCACTGACATAAGCCAGCTTAAAGCAGCAGAATCGGAACTTATCCTCGCCAGGAAAAAAGCAGAGGAAAGCGACAGGCTGAAATCCGTCTTCATGGCAAACATGAGTCATGAGATAAGGACCCCGATGAACGGAATTCTCGGTTTTGCCGAGCTCCTCAAGACACCTGAGCTCTCGGGTGAATCGCAAAGGATGTACATTGAAGCAATAACAATGAGCGGGAACAGAATGCTCGACATAATAAATGACCTGATTGACATTTCAAAAATAGAAGCCGGACAGACGGAACTCAGGAAGGAAAACACAGACATTCCGTTACTCATAAGGGAACTGATTATGTTCTTCCGGCCAGAGGCCGATAAGAAGGGTATTTATCTGAGATCACAGAATGAATTGCAGGAAGAATCTTCTCTTATCGTCACCGACAAAACCAAGGTGGCCCAGATAATTACAAACCTGATCAAGAATGCATTGAAATTCACTCCAAGGGATGGGCTTGTTGAAGTAGGCTGCCGCCTGCACGACGATCAGAACCTGCTCATCTATGTCAAAGACACAGGCATGGGAGTGAGAAAAGAGCTGCAGGGCAAGATCTTCGAGCGGTTCAGGCAGGGTGACGGAGCCGATGTCCAGGAAGGTGTGGGTCTGGGCCTGGCTATCTCAAAAGCTTATGTGGAAATGCTCGGTGGAAGGGTCGGTATCGATTCTGAACCCGGGAAAGGATCTGTCTTTTTCTTCACACT
>JBLNAO010000150.1:0-5299 GCA_050259395.1 Chloroflexota bacterium | reverse complement strand
ACATGGCAGAGATTTCCAAACTCACAGGAAGGGAATACAAGCCATTCACATATTACGGTGCACCCGATGCCGAGAATATCATCATCGCCATGGGTTCAATCACCGAGACAATCAAGGAGGTTATTGATTACCAGACAGAAAGAGGCGAAAAATCAGGTCTCATTTCAGTTCATCTTTACCGTCCTTTCTCAACCAAATATCTGTTCAACGTTCTTCCTTCCACAGTTAAAAGGATCACCGTTCTCGACAGGACGAAAGAGATCGGAGCTTCAGGCGAACCGCTCTACCTTGAAATCAAGGATGCATTCTACGACAGGGAGAACCGTCCGATGATCATTGGCGGCCGCTACGGTCTCAGCTCAAAGGACACCACACCGAGCCAGATGCTTTCTGTTTTCGAGAACATGAAGCTTGCACAGCCGAAGAATCTTTTCACAGTTGGTATTGTCGACGATGTTACATTCAAGTCGCTTCCCATACTTCCTGAAATTGAAGTTGACCGTCCCGGAACATACTCCGCAAAATTTTACGGACTCGGTTCTGACGGTACAGTAGGCGCAAACAAGAACTCCATAAAGATCATAGGCGACACCACAGACAAATATTGCCAGGCATATTTCTCATACGACTCTAAGAAATCAGGAGGTATAACAACATCACACCTCCGTTTCGGCGATCATCCCATACGTTCGCCTTACCTTGTCAACACACCGGATTTCGTTGCATGCCATGTTCCTTCATATCTTGATAAATATGACATGCTTAAGGGTCTGAAGCAGGGTGGAATCTTCCTTCTGAACTCAATATGGGATGCAGAGGAGACTAAAAAACGCCTTCCCGATCATATGAAAAAATACATGGCAGTGAACAGGATCAACTTCTACATGATCAATGCCACGGCTATTGCAGAAGAGCTTGGACTCGGTAACAGGACCAACACCATCATGCAGGCTGCCTTCTTCAAGGTTGCGAATGTGATACCTTATGAGAAAGCAGAAAGTCAGATGAAAAAAGCCATCCTTAAGAGCTACGGCAGGAAAGGTGAAGCTGTTGTGAACATGAACTACGCTGCAGTTGACAAGGGAAGCCAGGTTCACAAGGTGGAAGTACCTGCTGAATGGGCAAATGTTACCGTTACAGGTGCAAAACACAACGGAAATGTTCCCGAATTCATCAGCAAGGTCATGGAGCCCATCAACTCTCTTAAGGGCGATGATCTTCCTGTAAGCGCATTCGTTGGAAGAGAAGATGGTACCTTCCCGTCAGGGACATCCGCTTACGAAAAACGCGGAATTGCGGTTAACGTTCCGGAATGGCAGCCAAATGAATGTATCCAGTGCAACCAGTGTGCATATGTTTGTCCTCACGCATCTATCCGTCCTTTCCTTCTTACCGAGGAAGAGTTCGCAAATGCACCGAAGGATACAAAAGCAATCCAGGGAATTCCCGGGGCTCTCAAGGCTTACAAGTTCAAGATCCAGGTGAGCGTTTACGACTGTACAGGCTGCGGTAACTGCGCAGACATCTGTCCGTCTAAGAACAAGGCTCTTATAATGAAACCCCTCGAATCTCAGCTTGCAGAAGCTGATCGCTGGACTTACATGCACGAAACAGTAGGTTACAAAGACACAGTGGTCGATAAATTCGTAAACGTCAAGAACAGCCAGTTCCAGCAGCCATTGTTCGAGTTCTCAGGAGCTTGCGCAGGTTGCGGTGAAACTCCTTACATCAAGGCAATAACACAGCTGTACGGCGACAGGATGATCGTTGCAAACGCAACAGGTTGTTCATCTATATATGGAGGGTCTGCTCCTTCGACACCATACACCCATAACAAGAACGGACAGGGTCCGGCATGGGCAAACTCATTGTTTGAGGACAACGCAGAGTACGGCCTTGGCCAGGCTCTCGGTTCCAACAAGATGAGGACCCGCCTTTCAGAACGCATGACCCAGGCACTTCAGAACGGAATATCTGCCGAAGCGAAAGCAGCATTCGAGGAGTGGCTCAGGGACAAGGACAATGGTGAAGCTTCAAAAACTGCAGCACAGAAAGTTATCGATGCCTGCACGAAAGAAAACTCACCTCTTGCAAAAGAGATCCTCGATCTCAAACAGTATCTTGTTAAAAAGTCACACTGGATCTTTGGCGGTGACGGTTGGGCATACGACATCGGTTATGGAGGACTCGATCATGTTCTTGCATCAGGAGAAGATGTAAATGTTCTGGTACTCGACACAGAGGTTTACTCCAACACAGGAGGCCAGGCTTCCAAATCAACACCTGCAGGGGCTGTTGCGAAATTCGCAGCATCAGGCAAGAAGATACGCAAGAAAGATCTCGGCCAGATGGCAATGACCTACGGTTATGTTTACGTTGCCCAGGTATCTATGGGAGCAAACAATGCACAGTACCTTAAGGCTATCAAAGAAGCTGAAGCTTATCCAGGCCCTTCACTCATCATAGCTTACGCACCATGTATCAACCATGGCATCAGCGAGGGTATGGGAAGAACCCAGGCACAGGCCAAAGCAGCAGTTGAATCAGGTTACTGGCACAACTACAGGTACAATCCGATGCTTGAGTCTGAAGGAAAGAACCCGTTCACGCTTGACTCAAAAGAGCCTGACTGGAGCAAATTCCAGGGTTTCCTCAAGAGTGAGGTCCGTTATACATCGCTCGTGAAGTCATTCCCGAAAGATGCGGAAGTACTTTTCAAGGCTGCCGAGGAAAATGCAAAATGGAGGTACAACTCCTACAAGCGCCTTGCCAGTCTCGATTACAGCAAAACAGAGTAATATCAATTAAGTTAATATCAAAGAAGAGCCATCCATCCGGATGGCTTTTTTTTTAATAAATATGACTTATGTCTGTAAATAAGCGGGTTATTCCATTAATAAAGCGTACCTTGCGGCCATTAAAAAAATAATTATCATGAATAAAGGAACAGTAAAATTTTTCAATGAATCAAAAGGTTTTGGATTCATAAAGGATGACAATTCATCAACAGAGTATTTTGTACATTCTTCAGGCTTAAAAGACAGGATCACCGAAAACGATGTTGTTACGTTTGACGTTGCTCAGGGCAAAAAAGGATTAAATGCAGTTAATGTCAAGCTGGCATAACTAATAACAATGACATTCAAAGATCAGGAGTCCCGTTTTCCAACGGGACTTTTTCATAAAAAATAACCCCTTATGGCAGAAAAAAAACCAGAAATTCAAAAGTCGCCCGACATCTCCGCAATGAAGGAGGTTATTATTGATCACAGAACCAAAATCTATATTCATCCCGATGCCGACGTCGAGGAAGCCAGATTCCGGTACATGAACAGGCTTACGGCGAAAAAACTGAAATGATTACAGCATCAAACCTAAGCATACAATTCGGTAAAAGAATTCTATTCCAGGACGTTAATCTGATATTCACACCAGGAAACTGCTATGGCATAATCGGCGCCAATGGCGCAGGGAAATCCACTTTCCTCAAAATGTTATATGGCGGAATCGAAGCGAGAACCGGTTCGGTCAGCTTCGGACCGGGTGAGAGATTATCGGTTCTCAAGCAGGACCATTTTGAATTTGACGAGACTGCCGTTATCGATACGGTGATGATGGGTCATGAGATCCTCTGGAAGACGATGAAGGAAAAAGATGCATTGTACTCGAAAGCCGACTTCGATGAAGAAGATGGCATCAGAGTATCTGAGCTCGAAGAGAAATTTGCCGCAATGGACGGCTGGAATGCGGAAAGCAATGCCGCAAGCCTTCTCAGCGGTCTTGGAATTAAGGAAGATTTGCACCATAAGCTGCTGAAAGAGCTTAACGGAAAGGAAAAGGTGAAGGTGCTGCTCGCACAGGCTTTATTCGGAAAGCCCGACAACCTTTTGCTTGACGAACCCACCAACGACCTCGACCTCGATACTGTCAACTGGCTTGAAGGTTACCTGTCTGAATTTGAAAATACAGTGCTTGTTGTGTCTCATGACAGGCATTTCCTCGATTCTATATGCACTCATATTATTGATATTGACTTCGGTAAAGTGCAGCAATTCTCGGGCAACTATTCATTCTGGTATGAATCGAGCCAGCTTGCGCTGAAGCAACAGATGATGCAGAACAAAAAGGCGGAAGAGAAGAAGAAGGAGCTCCAGGAATTCATTGCCCGCTTCAGGGCAAACGTAAAGAAGTCGAAGCAGACGACCAGCAGGAAGAAGATGATCGAAAAGCTGAATATTGAAGAGATCCAACCTTCAACCCGCAAGTACCCGGGCATAATATTCACTCCGGGAAGGGAGCCCGGGAACAAGATACTTTCTGTAAAAGGTCTGACCAAAACCTTTGAAGGCAAACTGCTTTTCAAAAATCTTGATTTCACGGTCAACAAAGATGATAAGATAGCGTTCCTTTCAAGGGATCCGAAGACCATGACGGTCCTTTTTGAAATCTTGAAAGGACATGAAGAAGCCGACAAGGGCGCCTTCGAATGGGGACAAACGATTGTCAAGGCTTACCTGCCGCTTGAGAATGAAAAATTCTTCACAAAAGACATCACACTGGTGGATTGGCTCGCTCAGTATTCTGAAGACACAAGCGAGATGTACCTCCGTGGTTTTTTAGGGAAGATGCTTTTCTCGGGAGAAGAGATCTATAAGAAGGTCAATGTGCTTTCAGGCGGTGAGAGGGTGCGTTGCATGATATCGCGGATGATGATCAGGAACGCGAACGTTATGATACTCGACAGCCCGACGAACCACCTCGATCTAGAGTCCATCCAGGCGTTCAACAATACGCTTGTAAAATTCAAGGGTAACATACTGATGTCGTCACATGACCACGAATTCATTCAGACTGTCTGCAACCGGATAATAGAAATTGGTCCTAAAGGCATGATCGACAAGCATACGGAGTACGATGATTATATCTCCGATGAGACAATGATGGTAAGACGGAACAGCATTTACTAAGTCTCCATACAGCTCACTTCGACAGGCTCAGTGAGCGGGTCGGTAAATACCTTGTTTTTTCTTACATTTGAATTATGAAGACCCTGGTAATCTTATTATTGCTTTCCTTTACTGCCATCCTTTACAGTCAGGAACGTTTCGTCGATGTTGACGGACAAAAGTTCAGGATAAAAGAATATGGCAAAGGAGATCTCACGGTGATATTTGAGAACGGCATGTCCGACAGCCTTGAAACGTGGGGCAATATTCCTGACTTAGTGTCAGGTTTTGCCCGGGTTTTTCTATATGACAGGGCTGATATCGGCAAATCTGATCCTTCGCGACAGGAAAGA
>JBLNAO010000149.1:0-5004 GCA_050259395.1 Chloroflexota bacterium | reverse complement strand
ACACTGTAAGGTGCAGCTATTGTCTGTGACTTCCGGTTTTGAAGAAAATCGATGTAGATCTTATCCTTCCTTTTTGATATGGATCTTTCTATGCTTGTTGTTGAGGGAAGCCTGTGGTGAGCAATACCGGCAAGTATTTCCGCAAACGTCCTGGCCTGGTCATAATCATATTTAGCTCCTAACGGTATGTAGATATGAAGACCTGTTGCACCACTTGTTTTGCAATAACAGGGTATGCCTGTCTCGTCACAAATTTCTTTAATCACAAGTGCAGTGTTTACAACATCTGTGAATGAGATGTCGCCGGGATCGAGGTCAAGCATCAAGTAATCAGGATTCCCGGGTTTAAGATATGTGCTGTGCCATGGATTAATTTCGATGCAGCCAAGATTGGCCATATAGACCAGTGTCGCAGAGTCATTACAGATGAGATAATCTATTCCTTCCTCGTTTGTTTTTGATTCCAGCTTAACTGTTTTCAGCCATGCGGGGATCTGGTCTGTATCCATATCCTTGTGATAGAAGTTCGGTCCCTTGATGCCATTGGGATGCCTGTTGAGCGACTGCGGCCTGTTCTTAAGATAGGGAAGGATGAACTTGCTGATCCTAAGGTAATAATCAATCAGGTCGCCTTTGGTATATCCCTCAGCCGGCCAATAAACCTTGGTAAGATTGGTAACCTTGACTTTCTTACCGGCCAGGCTGAGGGTCTTTTCCATTGTTGACTCCGATGGTTTTATGGCACTCCTGCTTTTCCTGATTATTTGTTTCTCTTCAACTTCCCGGGTTTCATTTATTACCTCTGAAGCTTCTTTATCTTCCCTCAGACCCATGAATACAGGGGCTCTCATTATTCCATCTTTCGACCATTCCATGAATTTTATGTTTGCAACCAGTTCAGGTTTAAGCCATGTTGCTTTTCCCTTTGCCCACGACAGTTTAGGCATTTTCGGGAAAGGACACAGGTCTGTTTTGTAAAGCCTGAACTTATCCGCAAGCTCTTTAAGGGAAGTCTCATTGAAGCCTGTTCCACAGTTGCCGATATACCGCAAAGTCCCTTTTTCATACAGACCGAGAATGAGCGAACCGAAGTATTTCCTGCTTCCCTGGGGATCGGTGGAGCCGCAAATAACAGCTTCCTGCATCATTGTGGATTTAATCTTTAGCCACGATTCTCCGCGTTTGCTGGGCATGTAGACGCTGTGAGGATCTTTGGCTATTATGCCTTCGTATCCTCCGGCGGCCATCTTTTCAAAGAGCTGCTTTCCGTTGCCGGTTTGAAAACCGAGCCTGGTAACTCTCTGGAATTCATACTTTTCGAAGAACTTATCAAGAAGCTCTTTCCTTTTCACAAGTGGGAAATCCATTACATTATGCCCGTTCAGGTAAAGAATATCGAAGATGTAATACTTAAGATTGCCTTTCCTGGTGGTCCCGTAATTCTGCAGAAGCTGGAACTCGCTTATCCCATCCGGGTTTTCAACAATGACTTCACCGTCAAGAATTACATCCTCTTCAATCTGCTCCATCTCCTTAAGCAAAATATCATATTGCCTTGTGTAGCTGTTTCCTCTTCGGGAGACAAGCTCTGTCCTGCCTTTATGCCGTGAGCAGAGCATTCGGTAACCATCGAGCTTCATCTCGTATATCCATTCAGGATTTTCCATCACTTCGGGAACCAGCTTCGCAAGCATGGGCTTTGGCACCGGATCGGGAAAAGGCTCAGGTGGATTGGGCTTCTTCGGTTTTGCCTTGTTGCTTTTAAGTTCAACTATCTCCTGCATAATTTATGGTTAAGATGCTTTTGAACGAGCCAGGCTTGCCTTGAGCTGCTCCATAAGATTGTCTGTCTTTGTGGGAGTTATCTTCAGCTTCCTGATCTTTCCTTTCTTGCCTGATGCACGGTCCTCAATGACCTTCATCAGCGAAGCGGCGTACTCATCCTTGAATTTCCCGATGTCGAAAGGTTGAGTATACTGGTTAATCAAAGCAACTGCCATCTTCAGCTCATCAGCTTTAATGACCGATTTGGATGGAACCTTCAGCTCTTCGGTGGTCCGTATCTCTTCTGCAAATCTTATCTTACTAAGGACAAGGACATCCTTCATTGGTTTCAGAACAGAAAGGGTTGCTGCAGTCCTGAGAACAAACTGTGCCAATCCGACCTTGCCAGATTTTGCAAGCGCTTCGCGGAGAAGGGCGTATGCTTTTTCACCAGATTTTTCAGGTTCGATATAATAAGAGTTTTCAAAATAGATTGTGTCTATTTCATCCTCATTTACAAAGTTATTAACCTCAATTATCTTGCTTTTTTCGGGCGCAGCAGCCTCAAAATCTTCATCGTCAAGAAGAATGTAATCACCATTGTATCTGTATGCCTTACCGATATTCTCCATGGTGAGTTCCTTACCGGTGTTCTCATTTATTCTTTTGAACCTCACTTTTCCCATATCGCGCCTGTCGACCATATCGAGGTTGAGGTTGCTTTGCTGCGTTGCGCTGTATAGTCTTACCGGTATATTTACGAGTCCGAAACTCACCGATCCTTTCCAGATTGATCTCATTTATGTATTAGTTTATAAAATTCTCTAAACAACCGGGCTTCTGAGAATCTTCAAAAGCACTCTTTCTTCATTGGAATAACCTTCATCATCTTTACTCACATCATCTTTGTTGATCTCTTTCAGATACCTGTCCAGGCTCTTTTCCTGGTACATGTTGATGATAACCGGATGTACATAATATTTTTTGCAGACCGCCCTTGTATTTCCAAGCTTTGCCGCTACCATATCGAGAGCAGCTGCTATATTCTTGTTCATGCCTGTTGTTGTTGTATAGTCTCCGACTTCCTTAAAAGCCAGCAATGCCTGTATCGAACCTGCCCATGTCCTGAAATCTTTTGCGGTGAAATCGCCTTCGGAAATTTCTCTTATGTAGTTGTTCACCATGCCTGAATCAACTGATCTTCTTGTTCCTTCCTCGTCGTAATACTGGAACAATTCTTTCCCGGGGATATCCTTGCAACCCTGTATAATCTTCGCGAGTCGACCGCTTGAAAGATTGATGTTATGCGATACACCCTTTTTGCCCAGGAACATGAGCTTCAACTTAGTTCCTGAGATGTTGACATGGTGGTCCTTAAGCGTAGTGAGGCCAAACGACCCGTACAGGTTCTCATAAAAAACATTCCCGATGCGTATGCTGGCCATCTCCATGAGGCTGACCATTGCAGCAAGTACTTTGTCCTGGGGATAACCGGGCAGGGCGAGGTCCTTTTTAAGACGGATCCTGATAATTTGTAATCTCTCACCGAATTCCCGCAACTTGTAAAATTTGGTCTGATTCCTTATTGACACCCATCCCGGATGATAGCGGTACTGTTTTCGTCCGGCTTTATCTATTCCGGTTGCCTGAAGATGGCCCTCAGGTCTTTTACAGATCCATACTTTTTCCCAGGCAGGAGGGAGGACCAGCCTTCTTATCCTCTCCAGATGGACGCTGTCACGGAGCCTGCGGTTGCCATCCATATATACAAAGCCGGAATCAGTGCGGATACGGGTAAATCCTGCCTCATTGCAATATACGTACACGAGGCCCACGGCCCTGGCTGTTTTAGATACATCCCTGGCAATGGTCCGCAGAACCTTTTTCTCAAGCAGGATATTTTCAACAGCTTCTATCATCTGAAAAGTTTATCCGTTTACTATTTCACCACCGTTTACATGAATAACCTGTCCTGTAATGTAGCTTGAATCCTCAGCTGCGAGAAAAACATAAGCAGGTGCCACTTCTGAAGGTTGTCCCGGTCTTCCCATCGGAACATCGCTTCCGAATTTCTCGACGTGATCATCGGGGAATGTAGCCGGGATGAGCGGAGTCCAGATAGGTCCTGGTGCAACGCCGTTCACCCTGATCTTTTTGCTTGTAAGACTGGCTGAAAGGCTTCGGGTGAATGATACGATGGCGCCTTTGGTCGAGCTGTAATCGAGGAGCCCGCCTGATCCTCTGTACGCTGTAACTGAAGTGGTGTTAATGATAGCGCTCCCTTCAGGCATTGCCGGCAACACTGACTGAACCATCCAGAACATGGCGAAAATATTTACGGAGAATGTCTCAATAAGGTTTTCGCTGGTGATCTGCAATATATCCTCTGCAGGATGCTGTACTGCAGAATTGTTAACAAGCACATCTATCTTTCCGAATGCTTTGATTATTCTTTCTGCAGCTTTCCGGCAATTCTCCTCTTTTGAAAGATCTGTTGCAACAGGAAGACATTTCCTGTTATATTTCTCTGCAATGTATTTTACTGTGAACTCAGCATCTTCTTTTTCGACGGGAAGGTAAATTATGGCAACATCAGCGCCTTCCTTGGCGAAAGCAACTGCGACAGCTCTTCCAATCCCGCTGTCGCCGCCTGTGACTATGCATTTCTTTCCTTCAAGCCTGCCTCTTCCTTCAAGCTCATTGTCGAACGATGGTTTTGGATCCATCTCTTTTTCGCTACCGGGTAAGTCTTGCGATTGTTTCGGCAGTACTTTCTTTTTTGGATTTGATTTTTGCATATTATATGTTTAAACAAAGGTGATAACTGACGCTGTTACAACCATTACAGAATAGTTTTAAAATGTTGTAAATAAAACAACAGCAGTCCTGGTGTCAGGACTGCCGGTGTTTTATAACCTGCCGTGCAGGGAAGTTATCTGGATTGAAATACTCCGTTCGCGTATTGCCAGTTCACTTTACATCTCTTTCGTTATAAAGAGTATCGCTGTTCGCTTCCCTGAATCCGGATGTCTTCGCCAGGCCTTTCCGCATTCTCCGGACTCTGGCTGCCTTACCGCCGGTATTTTCTTCTGTCCTCCCGGCTTTTTTGGTCTTAATATTATTTCCCTTGTTATCCATTTTTTTCATTTTGCAATTTCACCACATTTTATGATGCAAATTTGGCTCAGAGAAGGTGTGAATGTGTTATACAATTAGGATTTAATATTACATTATTTAATT
>JBLNAO010000148.1:0-6524 GCA_050259395.1 Chloroflexota bacterium | reverse complement strand
AAGTTTCACTCGATTATTCGGCTGAGCTTACAACGCTTATATCAGAGGTTAATGATTATGTCAACCGGAACCATCCCGACATGGTGATCCTTGAAGCTGATGAACCAACGGGCCTTTTGTCGGACAATACTTCCAATGAAGAGATTATAGATGAAATAAGCTGTCCCGTTATGCTTGTTCCCCGAGATATTGTATTCTGGCCAATAAAGCAGATCGTTTATGCCACAGCGTACAATGAAAAAGATGTGTTAGCACTCAGGGACCTTTTAAGAATAACAGCTGAACTGAACACGTCAATAAAGATATTGCATGTGAATACCGAAACAGGCTCCGGTGAACAGATGGGCAGTCTCGATTTTGCCGACGCCATCAGGAAACAAACGGGATATTCAAATATCTCTCTTGAAAATCTTACTGCCGGGAGTGACAGGAGTGTAACGGATATGATAAATGATTATGCATCAGCCGTTAACGCAGATCTCCTGGTTGTGTTAAGAGATGAAAAGAAATTCTTTGAAAATCTCCTTAATCCCGACCGTACGAAAAAGATAGCAAAAAAGACCGATCTGCCTGTACTCATTTATAAGATTTGACCATCTGCTCTGCATATTCTCCCATGAGCTCGGGGTTAGTTAACGTAAGGTTACTTTACCAGATCACATCATTCTCCTGAAGCTTCCTTCACCAGATCCTCTGGAAGCTCTTTCTTGTTTTTAATACCCAGGGTTTTCAGCTTTGTCGACTGCAGCACTAGGTTATCCTTCCCGGTGCTGAGCTGACTGAATGATTCCGTATAAGCTTCCTTTGCTTTGTCGATGTGTTTTCCTATATCTTTCAGGTTTTCAACGAAAAGCGCAAACTTGTCATACAGTTTAGCGCCTCTTTCCGCTATCAGCTGAGCGTTCCTGTTATGGTACTCTCTTTTCCAGAGATCGGCAACAAGTTTCAGCGAGGTAATAAGGTTTGTGGGGTTCAGAAGAAGTATCCTTTTCCTGTAGGCATAGTTCCATAATTCGGGCTCTCCCTGCATCGCAGCAATATATGCAGGCTCGCTGGGGATGAACAGCATGACGAAATCGAGCGCTTTGTCGTAATCATCATAACCTTTGATGCTGAGCTCGTCGATATGTGCCTTCACTGAAGCCACGTGCTCTGTGAGTGCTTGCTTCTGAGCTTCCTGTTCAGTTGCGTCGGAATACCTTGAAAAGGCTGTCAGAGAAACCTTTGAATCGATTATCACACTCCTGTTGTCTGGATATTTCACAACAGCATCCGGCCTCATTTTCCTTCCTTCGGAATCTGACCGCAGAGGATTGCCCTGGTTGTCACGCAGCTGATGCTCCATGAAATATTCCTCATCCTTGCGAAGTCCTGATTTTTCCAGAATCGTCTCCAGGATCATTTCTCCCCATAAGCCCTGGGTTTTCGATTCTCCCTTGAGGGCTTTGGTGAGGTTCGTGGCTTCCTTGCTTATCTGCTGGTTCAGTAACGCAAGCTCCTTCACCTTTTCGCCAAGCGAAAAACGTTCTTTTGATTCCTTAACATAGGTCTCATTGACCGTTTTCCTGAACTCATCGATGTTTTTTCCAAGCGGATCGAGGATCGCACTCAGGTTTTCCTTGTTAAGCTTTGTGAATTTCTCAGTTTTGGTCTCGAGGATCCTTGAGGCAATGTTTTCAAATTCCAGGTTGAATTTTTTCGCCATCTCCTCGATCTCCTTTTTCTGGGTGTCGAGCTTTTCCCTTAATGACTCCTTTGTCGCCCGTTCTGTGGCGAGCTCTCGTGTTCCGTTTGTTATCTGCGCCTGGTGATCGCATATTTCTTGTTTCAGCTTTCCGATCTCCGCAGCTCTCTCTGCAAGGTTCCTGTTGGCTGCTTCAAGGTTGGCGTTGGCTGAAGCCAGACTTCCGATGAATTCCTGAACCTTCGACGACATTTTCGTTTGTGCCAGGAGCCATCCCCCGAATCCTCCTGCAACGAAACCCGCAACTACCAGCAATACTTCCATAACGATAAATATTCAACCTTCTAAAAGTACACTTTTTAAGGAAAAAGGATAAATGAAAAAGGAAAAAGTCGTAGCGAGGCGTAGACCCCGACCGACGAAAGGAGAGTCGGGGGGAAAGGGGAAAAGTGAAAAGTGAAAAGGGAAAAGTGAAGAAGTAATAAACCGGGAGGGCTTAATTTTTTGAAGGAAGCCAGTATAGATATGATGAACTTTTGAGGTACACTTCTGTTTCATTTTCAGAGTTTTATCTCCTTTGCCTCCTTCATGAAAAGAGTGTCCCTGATTATACTGCTGTTCAGCATTTTTATTATCCGGCTTCCCGCTCAGAAAGTTAACAGGATAAGAGATGTGAATTTTAAAGGGAATGAAATACTTACCGACGATGAGCTTCTGAGTCAGATGAACACGCAGCCAAAGAAAAGCCTCGAAAAACTCTTTTTCTGGAAGAAACGCCCTGACTTCATAGTGTCAGCCCTTGACGAAGATATAACCAGGCTGGTTAGTTATTATAATCGCAACGGATTCCTGCAACCTGAAATTAGTTACAGCCTCGATTCATCACGATCGGGCCGGTTAATTGACATAACCCTCAACATTACTGAAAATGAATACGTACAAACAGGCAGCGTTGAATTCAACCTTGCCGGCGACAAGCTTACAAAAGCGCTTCTTGATTCGTTGCGGGCCAGGGTGCCTTTAAAAAAGGGACAACGTTTCAGGGATGAAGACGTGTTTGAAACAGGAAACATCCTGAAAAGGTCTTTCTCCGACCATGGTTACCCTTTCACAACCTTGGAACATGCCATCAGCCTGAGAGATGGCAATAGTTACGCCGACATTACTTTCAATCTGAATGCGGGCCAGATGTCATATTTCGGCAGTGTTACAATTTCCGGTGATTCGCTGATCCCTGAAAGATTCATGCGGAAATATGTTTCGTTCTCTGAAGGAGGACTTTATAAGCAGAACAAAATAGATTCCACACAACAGGATATTTTCGGCACCGACCTTTTCCGGTTTGTTGTTATTGCTTCAAAGAAAGACAGCGTGGAAAATGACAGGATTCCCATTGAGATTCTCGTGAAGGAGCTTCCCAGATGGAAGCTCGAGGCAGGAGCAGGATATGGTACCGAGGACAAGCTGAGGCTGGCTGCAGAACTTACTAAGCTGAATTTCCTCGGTGGTGCCCGCAGGTTTATTGTAAATGGCAAAACTTCCTACTACATGCCTTTCAGCCTGGACATACGGTTTGTGCAGCCCGATTTTCTTTTTTCCAGGCTCGATCTTGTTCTGAATCCTTTCATTCTCCGCGAAAGGGAGATCAGCTATACGATCGACAGGATGGGAGGAGGGATACGCTTTATTTACACCTTCAGGAATAACTTCAGCTCACATTTCTCTTATGCCTTCGAACGTGACAGGATTCTGAAAATCAGTGATATAACTATTGATTCCACTGAACTTAAGCATAATAAATCGGTGTTCAGCCTTGGAGGAGAGCTTAACCTTGCCAACGATCCGTTTTATCCCTCAAAAGGTTACAAACTGGAGGGGACGGCATCCCTTGCAGGCCTTGGTTACTCCGCGGCTGTTCATTTCTACAAGCTGGAAATTTCATATGTTAAATATTTCACACTTGACAAGGATGTGATCCTTGCAACCAAATTCAGGACAGGCGTTCTTCAGACAACTAAAAAAATCCAGAGCACGCCCATAGAAGAACGGTTTTACCTGGGAGGTGCATCTTCCCTGAGGGGATGGGGCAGGCACAGGATCTCTCCCCTGAATGAATCCGGAATTGCACTGGGTGGCAACACGATGATGGAGGAGAGCGCGGAGTTGCGATTCCCGATCTACGAGCTTCTGCATGGTGCTATTTTCATTGATGCAGGAAATGTCTGGTACAATTCATACAGTTATAATTTCAAGTCAGTGCGCTACGATGCCGGCCTTGGATTGAGGCTCAGGACTCCCATCGGACCAGTGAGGCTCGATTTTGCAACACCTGTTATAAACGACAGGTTCAATCTGCAGTTTTTCATTTCAGTCGGACAGGCTTTTTAATATGCTGAGGAAGATCATTAAAATATTGCTAATCATCATCGGCAGCCTTTTTGGACTCGCCATCCTCCTTGTTTTTGCGATTTGGCTTGGACTGTTCAACGGACTTATTAAGGACACAATCGTCAGCCAGGCCAACAAAAACATCAACGGAGAACTAAGGATAGGCGATCTCAGGGGTAACCTGTACTCCGGTTTTTCGGTTCATAATATCGTGGTATTCCTTGAGTCGGACACTTTGCTTTCGACAGGTGAAGTGGAAATCGACTACTCTCTTTTACCCCTGCTAAGGAAAGAGCTGAAGATAGATCTTGTAAGTCTTAAAGATGTAAAGTTGAATGCTGAACAGGAACAGGATTCATCGTGGAATTTCCTGAGGATTCTAAAAGAAAGTCCCGAAGCAGATACAACATCTTCAGGCAGTTTCGACTGGAAGGTGTCTGTGAATGAGCTCAGTGTTCGGCATCTCTCGGCGGTCATCTCTTCTGTCGATACTGGCACAATGATACCCCGGTATGCCGAAACAGGTTTCAGAATCAGGGCAAACATCGCAGGAGATACTATCACAGCTCGGCTCGACTCCCTGAAAATCATCATACGCCATCCATCTTTCACTGTCCGGGAGTTTACAGGGAATTTTTCAAAGAGGGGAAATGCATTTGCCTGGTCCGATGTGAAACTTCAGCTCATCAATTCTATAATGAATGCGGAGGGCACCTATTCCCCGGCAGAAAAAGGCCAGGCCCGGGCGGACATTAACATCAGCCCCCTCGATTTTGATGATCTCCGGACTTTGTTGCCTGATTTGCCTGTTTACGGAAAGCCCGTTATACTGTTGCATCTTCAGGGCAATGAATCGAAGTATGATTTTAACGGGTCCATCAAAGAGCAGGACCAAAGTATTGATTTATCGGGGAGCTTGTCAGACTTCAAAAACAATCCGTCATATTTTTTAAACCTGATTCTGCAGAACCTTGATGCCTCTCACTGGACCCGTGATGAAAAAATGAAAACCAGGATTACAGGTAATTTTGAGCTTTCCGGTAAAGGTTTTGACCATAAACAGAATGAACTGGAAGTAAGTGGAAATTTCGGAATAGTAACCTATGACAATTACTCGCTCAATGACCTGATTTTCAATGTCAGTAAAAACAGTGGAGATGTCAACGGTGACTTGCGCTCACGGACTTTTGACGGTGATGTCAGCCTCAGTTATGACCTTTCAGATGTTTTTGGAAACCCTGCATACGATATTGTTGCCAGTTACAATAATATCAACATCGGCAATCTTCCGGGTATGGATTCCATCAGGTCAGACCTCAACGGTGAAATACAGGTGAACGGTAAAGGAATATCGCCTGAAAAGATCGTTGCCAGGGTTAAGCTGAACTCTGATAGTTCTTTCTTCAACGGGGAACCGCTTGGTAATTTCATCCTTGATGCCGGTTATAACAGGGGAGATTTCAATCTTGCCCTTTTAAATTTCGGAGCACCGTATTTCGTGCTTAATGCAGAGGGAAGTGGAAACCTGAACAGAACAGGTGATTTCGCCTTCAGCCTTGTACCCCTGGATTTTTCAAGGCTGGCCCGGATTTTTGGCATGCCTCAGATTTCGGTTGGGGGAAAGATCACAGGGAATCTCTCAGGTAATCAGGATTCTCTTCGTGCTTTTGCCGATATTGCACTCGACAGCTTAGTTTACGACACTATAAGTATTGCTGATGTCAGGTCGGAGGTATCGTTAGCTTTTATTGAGAAGGCAATTTCAGCCGGTTTGAAGCTTTCAACAGGACAAATACATGCCGGCAGTTACAATCTTCAGTCTGCGGAAATAAAAGGCGAATATACTCCGGATAATGCTGAAGCAGATATCAGTCTTGCCGTAAGCGATTCCCTTAAGGCCGTATTCTCCGGATCGGTCACCGGGTTTGAGAATCCGATTGTCAGGATTAAGCACCTCGGAATCCGGTACAACGATAGTGAATGGTCAACACCTCATGATTCTGCGTATGTAACACTCAACAAAGATGATGTTACTGTAAATGGATTCATCCTTTCATCCGGTGGCCAGAATATCAAGGCAGAAGGGCATCTGGCATTTGAAGGTGATGAGGACATGACCCTGGCAATCAATGATCTTGATCTTCGTTCGTTGCCGCTTCTGGAGTTTTTGCCTTATGAGATTTCAGGAATTCTTTCTTCCACCTTCTCATTGACCGGAACAGCATCAAAGCCGGTTATTGGCGGCACTGTCTCAGCCGACGGAATCGAAGTTAATGGTTTCCCGATCGACAGCATCAGGATGGGGATTTCTTATGACAATGATCTCGTTCAGCTCAAAGGAAAGGTGCTGACAGGCTTGTATGAATCTGTCAATCTTGACCTCGATGTGCCCATCAGGGTATCTTTAAGTGATTCAATTGCCCTTCTGGAAGATGAACCCGCACTTCGGGGG
>JBLNAO010000147.1:0-3959 GCA_050259395.1 Chloroflexota bacterium | reverse complement strand
GATCGATGCGGCAAGTCTTTCCGGTTCACCCGGATCGGGTGGAAGCGGCCTGCCTGTTTTTGTGCCGCAGAATTTGCAAGCCCTGGTGCATATGTCGCCGAGAATCATGAATGTTGCAGTGCCGGCATTCCAGCATTCGCCGATATTTGGACAGTTACCGCTTGTGCATATCGTATGAAGGTGGTTGTCGCTGACTGCATGCTTGACCATCGTGTAATTTTCACCGCTGGCTCTCTGCATTTTCAGCCAGGGCGGCAGCCTTCTGCTCTTTTGCATATAAAGGTTTTTTGACTTTTTCAAACACAAAGGTATGCAAAGGCTTGGTTTTATTTTATATTTGTTTAACTGAACAATCTGATAAATATAAATAATATACAATATGGCCAAGAATGAATTGAAGATCAACAGCAACTACCAGACTGTAATCGGTGATTATCCGAAAGTAGGCATTCGCCCGGTGATCGATGGCAGGATGCGCGGTGTAAGGGAATCCCTCGAAGACCAGACAATGAACATGGCGAAATCTGCCGCCACTCTCATCTCCTCCAGCCTGAAATATCCCAACGGCAAAGCTGTCGAGTGCATCATTTCCGACACATGCATCGGGGGAGTCGCAGAATCAGCCATGTGCGCGGAGAAATTCAGCAGGAACGGTGTCGGTGTCAGCCTGACCGTTACACCATGCTGGTGTTATGGCAGTGAGACTATCGACATGGATCCACATGTTCCCAAAGGGATCTGGGGCTTCAACGGCACCGAGCGTCCCGGCGCAGTATACCTCGCCGCAGCCCTGGCAGGTCATACGATGAAAGGACTGCCGGCATTCGGCATTTATGGACATGATGTGCAGGATGCAGGTGATACTGAAATCCCGGGGGATGTAAAGGAAAAACTGTTAAGGTTCGTAAAAGCCGGTCTTGCAGCATCTTACATGAAAGGCAAGTCATACCTGTCAATGGGTTCCGTGTCCATGGGCATAGCCGGGTCAATAGTCAGGGAAGATTTCTTCCAGGAATACCTGGGAATGAGGAATGAATATGTCGACATGAGCGAGTTCAACAGGAGGCTCAATGAAGAGATCTTCGATAAAGATGAATACAGGAAGGCTCTCGAGTGGACGAAAAACAACTGCAGTGAAGGAAAAGACCTGAATGCTTCACCAAAATCGAGGAAACAGCTCGACCAGGAATGGGAGACTGTTGTAAAAATGGCACTTATAGCACGCGACCTGATGGTCGGCAACCCAAGGCTCAAAGACCTTGGGTTCGGCGAAGAGGCGCTTGGGCACAATGCAATCCTCTCAGGTTTCCAGGGACAAAGGCAATGGACCGACCACATGCCCAATGGGGATTTCCTTGAGGCTATCCTTTGTTCTTCTTTCGACTGGAACGGCATAAGGCCTCCATATCTTGTTGCAACAGAAAATGATTCCATGAACGGCGTCCCGATGCTGTTCGGCTACCTTCTTACAAATACAGCCCAGATGTTTTCAGATATCAGGACTTACTGGAGCCCTGAAGCAATAGAGAGGGTAACGAAGGTGAAACCTGAAGGCCTGGCATCAAATGGTGTTATTCACCTGATTAACTCAGGTGCATCGTCGCTTGATTTTTCAGGCAGGCAACTCTGCAACGGCAAGTCATGCATAAAACCCTTCTGGGATATAACTTCCAGTGATGCTGCTGCTTGCCTGGAAGCCACAGAATGGCGTCCCGCCAACACAGGTTATTTCAGGGGCGGAGGATTCTCTTCGCAGTTCAATACAAAAGGCGTGATGCCTGTAACAATCTCGAGAACAAACCTTGTAAAAGGACTCGGACCTGTGCTTCAGATAGCTGAAGGCTGGACGGTCGACCTGCCCGACAAGGTTCACCAGGTTCTCACCGACCGCACTGATCCAACATGGCCGACAACCTGGTTTGCTCCGAGACTTACCGGCAAAGGACCCTTCAGGGATGTATATTCTGTAATGGCCAACTGGGGCGCAAATCATGCATCATCAAGCTATGGGCATATAGGCGCAGACCTGATTACACTGGCATCGATCCTGAGGATCCCGGTATGCATGCACAATGTCGAAGATGAAAAGATCTTCCGCCCAAGCTCCTGGAGCGCATTCGGAATGGATGCAGAAGGATCGGATTACAGGGCTTGTAAGGCTTACGGTCCCATTTATGGCTAGAACCTGGAGCGGATTTTGTACATCCGGCACTAAATGGCAAAAAAAGACATTGTAATTGTTTTCGATTGTGGAGCCACCAACGTCAGGGCTGTCGCCATTGACAGCAGAGGTGAAGTTTTAGCTTCCGAATCAATCGCAAATAACACCCGTCCCGATCCGTATTATCCTTCGTACAGGATATGGGATGTACATGAGATCTGGGATAAGATGTGCAGGTCTTCCCGAAATGTTGTGGCCGCAGCGGGTGCAAAGAACATTGCCGGTGTGACCGTAACCACCTTCGGCGTGGACGGGACTTTCTTTGATAGCTCCGGCAGGATGCTGTATCCTGTAATTTCATGGCAATGTGAAAGAACAGCCCCCATAATGGAGAATCTTGGAAAGTACATTCCTATTGAGGAGCTCTACGGGAAATCGGGTGTACTTCCTTTCACATTCAATACAATAAATAAGCTCATCTGGTTTGCCAAACATAAATCAGAGATAGTCGATAAAAGCCACATGTTCCTGTTCATGCCATCGATCTTTTCATTTTTCTTAACCGGTGAAATGGTCAACGACATTACAATGGCAGGAACTTCCATGCTCACCGATGCTTGTGGCAGGGGATTTTCTGAAGATTTATTGGGTAGAATTGGCTTTTCATCATCAAATTTCGGCATCCCTGTTGAATCCGGAACTATCACCGGCAGAGTGACCGCAAAAGCATCTTCAGAGACCCTGATTCCCGAAGGAGTTCCTGTAATTGCAACAGGACATGACACGCAATTCGCAATATTTGGTTCAGGAGCTGAAATAAACCAGCCGGTGCTTAGCTCGGGCACATGGGAGATCCTGATGGTGAGGGCGGCAGCATTCAGAAGCGGGAAAGCCGAACTCGATTCAGGTATAACAACAGAACTGGACGCAATACCGGGGTTGTACAATATTGGCAACCAGTGGATAGCGTCAGGCGTTCTCGAGTGGTGCAGAAAAAATCTTTATGCAGATGCCGGGGATGATGTTTACGAGATCATGATATCGGGAGCGGAAAAGGTACCTCAGGGTTGCAACGGGGTGAAGGTTATTCCGCGATTTTACGAAGAGCTGAAGGGCAAGCCCGGGGGACAGATCCTGGGCCTTACAATGGAATCGACGAGGGATGAAATATACAGGGCGGTACTCGAAGCTTTGTCAGAGAGGCTTGTACAGGGGAAAGAAGCATTGGAAAAGGCCGGCGGCTTCAGATCTGATAGTATTTTATGTGTCGGGGGCGGTTCGAGGAACAGGCTGTGGAACCGGCTGCGTGCAAATTACACCGGTATCCCGCTGAAAATTATCAACCAGAAGGAAACAACAGTTCTCGGAGCCTCGTTATTCGCGCAGGCTGCCGTGGGAAATTCCTCAACACCGGAAGAGGCAAGGAAGAAAATTGATTATAAGATTGAGATTATCGAACCTAAGTGAGAAACTCTCCTATCTTTCAACATCAACAAAACAAATGTTACACAGAGTTACACAAAGAAGACACAGAGCTACACAGAGTCATCAATTTCAAACTCTGTGGTCCTCTGTGGCCCTCTGTGGTTCTTTGTGATAATTCTTAACCATGGAAACAGTTTATTTCAACGGCAGCTTCATATTCAAAGAAGAAGTGAAGATAAGTCCCGACGACCGCGGGTTTCTTTTTGCAGACGGCATTTACGAAGTAGTGAGATGGTACGGCAACGCATTCTTCGACATCGACGGACATGTAAAACGCCTGAAACGAAGTCTCGGTGAACTGAACATAAACTGG
>JBLNAO010000146.1:0-8133 GCA_050259395.1 Chloroflexota bacterium | reverse complement strand
GATGTACCTTTAAGCACCTGGATGGATTCCACTATCCTTGGCGAGATATGAGAAATATCGTCCACATATGTACCGTCCACCACAAACAACGGCGGTACATGCCCCTGCAGGTTCCTGGCATCCTGGATAATGATGGTTCCGCGTGATACGGTAACCCCCGAGCATTCCCTTTGTATCATCTCGTAAATATCCGCGTAGGACGCAAATTTCTTATCTGTACCGTCAATCTTATCGATGTCGGTGGCCAGATCCTTTCGTCTCTCAGAGCCATAACCGGTGTTCACAGCTTCCTCACTCGGCCCCGCCTGCTCGGTGTTCTGGACGGCAGACCCGAATCTGAAATTAATTTCGCTCCGGCCTTCAATATCCTCCCCTATCATTCCATTTCCAAATGTAAAGATCCCTATTGTCTTGGCATCAGGACTAACTTTAACCTTATAACTTCCATTCGTTGTCGTCACTGATTTGGTTTCACGGCCATCGATCATGATGATTGCATTCCTGACAGGGATTCCCGAAGCATCGAGCACGGTGCCTTTGATAGTTGATTTCCCCTTATCTGCCTGTGCAAAGCCGACTGCACAGAGGGCAGAAAAGCAAACAAGCAAGAAAAGTTTAGTTTTCATTTCAGTAATTTTCAGATGATTCAGACCCCAATAACACTGCAAAGTTACACTTTACCGTAGTCCGATACTATATTAATATGAATTATCTTTGAAGCATGCTTGAAAAAACACGGGGAATTGTCCTGCACAACATTAAATACTCCGATTCAGGTGTTGTTGTACAGCTCTACACCAGGAAATTCGGGCGCTTGCCTGTTCTCATCAAAGGAATGAGGAATAAAAAATCAGGAAAGCACAGCATCATGTTCCAGCCCCTTTTCATTCTCGACATCGAGCTGTATTTCAAACCTTCCAGGGAAATGCAGCTTCTTAAGGAATTCTCGCTCGTGAAACCTTTTTACAGCATACATTCCGATATCAGGAAAAGCTCAGTGGCGATCTTTCTGGGTGAAGTCCTTTCTTCAGTTCTTGGAGAAGAAACCTCAAACGAGCCTATGTTCGATTTCATGGAAGAGTCTATTGTTGGTTTCGAGGATGCCGCCGGCGATTTTTCCAACTTTCATATTTCATTCCTAACGGGGTTAAGCCGCTACCTTGGCATTGAGCCCATGAACAAGCGGAACAGCGACGAGAAATTCTTCGATCTCAGAAACGGGAAATTCCTCAACGTCCCGCCTCCGCATGGTGATTATGCAACAGAAAATGTTTCAGATGTTTTATCTGATTTCATATCCGCAGGTAACAAGCCGGGTTCTGTTTCACTCACAGGCAGGCAGAGAAATGAGGTTCTTGAAATCATCCTTAAATATTATTCATTTCACCTTCCCTCCCTGAAAAAGATAAATTCCCTGGAAGTGCTGAGAGAGGTCTTTGGCTGAAGGATTTCCGGAATTATTTTATTTATCTTTAAGACCAAATTGTTCCCAGGATGCCAATAATACCATCAGTCATCAAATGGCTGAATTCCAGCAGGATGGACCAGATTGAGAAGTTCAGGAAATATCCTGTTGAAACCCAGAATGCCACGCTTTACAACCTGCTGGCAAAAGCAGCTGCAACCGAATGGGGAATCAGGAATGGCTATTCCTCCATCAATTCAGTGAAAGAATATCAGAACCGTTTTCCTGTTAGTACCTATGAGGACATGATGCCTTACGTGGACAGGCTCAGGAACGGAGAGGCAAACCTGCTATGGCCAGGGGAAATAAGGTGGTTTGCCAAATCGTCGGGAACAACTTCATCAAAAAGCAAGTTCATCCCGATGAGCAGGGAGGCTCTCGAGGACTGTCATTACAGGGCTGCAAAGGATATCCTTGCAATCTATACCAGCATTTATCCCCAAACACGAATTTTCAACGGAAAGTCACTGACACTTGGCGGCAGCCATCGTATAAACCAGTTCAGCAACGATTCGCTTTACGGTGATCTTTCGGCAATACTCATCGAAAACGCACCATCATGGGTCGAAATAATCAGAACTCCCAAACAAAAGATCGCCCTTCTCGAGGATTTTGAGGAAAAGCTTGCACTTATCACCCGCACATGCGTAAATGAGAATGTGACCAACATCTCGGGAGTGCCGTCATGGTACCTGGTGTTGATAAAAATGATTCTGGCTCACACGGGCAAATCAAATCTCCTGGAGGTATGGCCCAACCTCGAGGTGTTTTTTCACGGTGGAATAAGCTTTACTCCTTACAGGGAGCAGTATAAGAAGCTTATCCCGGGCGAGCAGATGCATTACATGGAGACATACAATGCATCAGAGGGCTTTTTCGGGATCCAGGATGAACCCGATAAAAGCGACATGCTGCTGATGCTCGATTACGGAATATTTTATGAATTCATACCAGCCGATAAGGTTGGCTCCGACTCCGCTCCTGCCCTCACTCTCGGTGAAGTGGAAAAGGGCGTTAATTATGCATTGATAATTTCCACAAACGGCGGACTGTGGAGATACATGATGGGTGACACAATAGTTTTCACATCGGTCTTCCCTTTTAAATTCAAAATATCAGGAAGAACAAAGCATTTCATAAATGTTTTCGGCGAGGAGGTTATTGTGGACAATGCCGACAGGGCGCTTAATGAAGCATGCACCCGCACCGGCGCCGTCATTGCGGAATATACTGCGGGGCCTGTGTTCATGAACACTTCATCGAAGGGTTCACATGAGTGGATAATAGAGTTCGAAAAAGAACCGGATGATCTTGTGAAATTCACCGAAGTTCTCGATTCATCGCTCAAGGAGGTTAATTCGGATTATGAAGCCAAACGCCACAAGGATCTTAACCTCGTGATGCCTGTTGTTCGCCCGGTGCCAAAGGGAACATTCAACAACTGGCTCAAAGCGAAAAACAAATTCGGCGGACAGAACAAAGTTCCGAGACTTTCCAACTCAAGAGAATATATCGAGGACCTGTATAAGATTGCGGGATTTTAGTATTTTTATCACCTCTAATTACCTAACAATGCATATAGCAATCGCAGGCAACATCGGATCGGGCAAAACAACACTGGCAGGCCTTCTTTCAAAACAATACGGATGGATTCCTCATTATGAAGATGTAGACGACAATCCATACCTTAATGATTTTTACGAAGATATGCAGAGATGGTCGTTCAACCTGCAGATTTACTTCCTGAACTCACGTTTCAGCCAGATACTCGACATTAAAAAATCGGAGAAAACAATCATCCAGGACAGGACCATTTACGAGGACGCTTACATCTTCGCTCCCAACCTTCATTCCATGGGGCTGATGTCGACCCGCGACTTTGAAAATTATACAGCTCTTTTCAAGCTGATGATCTCGCTCGTCAAGCCGCCTGACCTCCTGCTTTACCTGAGGGCATCCGTTCCGACCCTGGTAAACCAGATCCAGAACAGGGGCCGCGAGTATGAAAGCTCCATCCGCATCGACTACCTCAAGAGGCTCAATGAGCGTTACGAGGCATGGATCGAATCGTATGACCTCGGGAAGCTTCTCATCATCGAAGCAGATCATTACAATTTCCCCAACAACAAGGCACACCTGAGCGAGGTTATGGACAAGATCAATGCCGAGCTCCACGGCCTTTTTTAGGAAATTGTTTGATACTCAATCTATAATTTCATAATTTTACATTTCATCAAGCTGCATTCCTGATGAATTGTTTCACTTTTTTTATTTATCCATAAATCATGAAAACATACAGATCAATACTGGTGCTTGCATTTTCTTTTTTCTTTATCGGGAGCCAGGCTCAGCAGGACCTTTCCAAACCCGCACCGCTTGATCCTGACATAAGGACCGGAAAACTTTCTAACGGACTCACATATTATGTAAGAAAGAACAGGGAACCTGAAAAGAGGGCAAGCTTTTACATTATTCAGAATGTGGGCTCAATCCTTGAGGAGGATAACCAGAACGGCCTCGCCCACTTCCTGGAACATATGGCTTTCAACGGCACGAAGAATTTTCCTGAAAAAGGCATCATCAACACCCTCGAAAAGCATGGTGTCCAGTTCGGTTATGACATAAATGCCTATACAGGTTTCGACGAGACGGTTTATAATATTTCGAACGCGCCTGTTGATTCGCCGGCGCTGCTCGACACATGCCTGCTTGTACTTCACGACTGGTCGCATTATATTTCGCTTACCGATAAGGAAATCGATGCTGAAAGAGGTGTCATCGCCGAGGAATGGAGAACAAGCAAGAATGCCAGCAGGAGAATGATATTCGAAGTCATACCGGTAGTCCTGAAAGGTTCAAAATACGCTGTAAGAGACATCATCGGCGACATCGGCATCATAAAGAATTTCACTTACAAGACTCTCAGGGATTATTACGATAAGTGGTACCGGCCCGATCTTCAGGCGATTGCTGTTGTGGGTGATTTCGATCCGGCTGAAGTCGAGAATAAGATCAAATCACTTTTTGCCGAAATACCCGCACATGAAAACCCGGCACCGAGGCTGCCTGTGGAAGTACCATACCACAAGGAAACATATTATGTACTCGCACAGGACAAGGAAGCACCTCAGACTTCTGTATCTGTCGTTTCGCTGATCGACGCGGTGGCTCCGGATAAAAAAGATCTCGGGTATGTCCGCGACCAGCATGTAATTGCTCTTATGAACTCGATGATCAACACCAGGATCAACGAGCTTCTTCAAAAACCCAACCCTCCTTTCGTCAGTGGTTCAATCTCTTTCGGCGGCTATTATGCAAGGTTGTATGATGCATTCTCGATAAGCGCAACAGCAAGAAAGAATGAAGAGGCAGTTGCACTTGAAGGCATTTATTCCGAAGCTGAAAGAGCGAAACGCTTCGGCTTCACTGAAGGTGAACTGAAAAGAGCAAAAGCATCGAGACTTTCTACTTTTGAGAATAACTGGAAGCAGAAAGACAAGATTGACAATGACACATACATTTCCGGCATGCAGAATTACTTCCTTACCCGGGAGCCTCTCACTTCAATGGACTTTGACTATGAATTCCTGAAGCAGGTTATCGACGACATCACCCTCAATGAGATAAATGAAAGGTTCAAAAGGGTGATGATAGATGAGAACAGGACTGTCATCGTACAAGGCCTCGAAGCCGACGATGTTAAACATTTAACAGAACAGGATGCGCTTGATATCGTGAATAAAGTGAAGAATTCGCAGCTCACACCTTATGAAGACAGCAAGCTCGGTGAATCTCTCGTAACCGAAGAGCTGAAGGGTTCGAAGATCGTGAAGACAACATCACTTCCTCAGTTCGACGCCGTGGAATGGACCCTGGCCAACAATACAAAGGTTGTTTACAGGAAAGCAGCTTATGAGAAAGACAACATTCTGCTCTCAGCATTCAGCTTCGGTGGCATTTCGAGGCTCAATGACAATAAGCTTGTCCTTCCGGCAAATCTCCTTCCAGGCATTGTTCCAATGTATGGTGCCGGATCTTTCGATAACGTCACATTGCAGAAGATGCTGGCAGGAAAGAAAGCCAGCGTTTCGGTTGCACTCAGTGAAACTGCAGAATCGATAAGCGGCTCAGCCACTCCAAAGGATTTCGAAACGATGATGCAGCTTCTGTATCTAAGGATTGCAAATCCCCGGTTCGATTCCACAGCCCATAAAGCCATTATCGGGCGTTATGCCGCAATGCTTGCAAACATGGAAAAGGATCCCAACAAGATCAAGAGCGACAGCATTTCACTGATAACAACGGGCTATAATCCAAGAACCCCTGTTCTCAGCAAGGAAAGTGTGGGGAAGATCTCGCTTGATGAAATGGAAGAGATTTATAAAGACAGGTTCAATGCCGCCGACGAATTCACCTTCTTCATCGTTGGGAACATCGGTCAGGATACGGTTATCCCGATGGTCGAGAAGTACATCGGCTCTCTTCCTTCTGCAGGAAGAAAGGAATCATGGGTTGACCGTGAAATTGAACAGCCCGAAGGAAAGGTAACGAAGGAGATCAGCATGCCTCTTACTATTCCAAAATCGACTGTATTCCTTTCATTCGCCAAAGACATGAAATACACGCCGGAAAATTACCTTGGTCTTGATGTGATCAGTGGGATCCTCGACATTGTTTATGTTGAAACAGTGAGGGAGGATGAAGGCGGAACCTATGGTGTTGGTGTTCAGCTGGGCGCTCAGAAGCGTCCGGAACAGCTGGCTGAAGGTGTCATTTCGTTCGACTGTGATCCTGCACGTGCAGAGGATCTCAAGAAAATCATCTACCGTGAAATAGATAAGCTTGTAAATGAAGGTCCCACGCAGCAGAATCTTGATAAGGCTGTATCCAGCATACTGAATGACCGGCAGGAAGCCAAAATGCATAATTCTTACTGGCTTGGCATACTCAGCAGGTATTACAGCTATGGCATAGATTCAAATGATCCCAAAAATTATGAAAACATCCTCAAATCTTTCACGGTAAAGGACATTAAGAAGATTGCCGGAAAGATGTTCAAAAAGGCAGATGTTGTGGATCTGGTGTTTAAACCTGCACAATAAGAAATAGGAACATTAAGTAATCTTAAAGTACCACAGAGTTGCACAAAGATTGACATCAATGTAATCTCTGTATCCCTCTGTGGTGCTCTGTGCACCTCTGTGTAAGTTCTTCATCTTAGGATAATTTGCTAAAACCTTGTGACCTTCGCGGTTAAAAAAATTTAAGAACAACTTTGTTATCAGTTACTGTCTAAGAAAGACTTTTTAATAATTTTTAATATTTCAGATAGGACCTCTTAAAAATATAATATTAACTTGCCATTCACATTAATTTTAAAATCATAAAATTATGAGCTCTTCGCGCAGAGATTTTATAAAAACAGCCTCAGTTCTTGCCGCAGGTTCCATGCTATCAGCCGATGCGCTTGCATATGGCCGCTCACGGATCCAGGCATCTGATAAGGTAAGAGTAGCCCTCATCGGTGGCAACAGCCAGGGATGGTCTGACCTCGCATCATTTCTCAAGAACCCCGAAGTTGATTGCGTTGCAATGGCCGACGTTGACCCGACCGTTCTCTCAAACCGCACAAACGACATCATCAAGCTTGGCAGGCCAAAGCCACAACTTTTTGCCGACTACCGGAAAATGCTCGAGCTGAAGGACATCGATGTTGTGATCATCGGCACACCCGACCACTGGCATTGTCTGCAGCTTGTCGACACGATGGAGTCAGGCAGGCATGCATATTGCGAAAAACCGATTGGAAACTCGATTGCGGAGATCAACATAATGCAGAAAGCTGCAAAGAAAGCCAACAAGCTTGTCCAGGTCGGGCAATGGCAGAGAAGCCAGCCGCACTTTGTCGATGCGATCAACTTTGTGAAATCAGGAAAACTGGGAAGGATCCGTGCTACAAAAGCATGGTCTTTTGTTGACTGGAAGGGTCCTGTTCCAAAAGTGCCCGACACGCCCGTTCCTGAAGGAGTGAATTATAATATGTGGCTTGGTCCGGCACCTCTGAGGCCTTTCAACAAAAACCGCTTTCATTTCACATGGAGATGGTACTGGGAATACGGTAACGGCCTGATGACCGACTGGGGAGTCCACCTGATTGATTATATATTATATGGCATGGGTAAATCGCTCCCGAAATCAGTGATGGCCGTCGGGGGAAAATTTGCATATCCGGAAGATGATATGGTTACGCCCGATACCATGACTGCAGTTTACGACTTCGGTGATTTCACCATGGCATGGGAGCATACGATCGGCATCGGCCTGGGAAACTGGAAGAGACCTCACGGGATGGCTTATACCGGTGAAAACGGCACCCTTGTCCTGGATCGTCAGGGATGGGAAGTATTTCCTGAAAAGACAAGGATGGAAGCAGTTCCTCTTCAGAAGAATGTGGGGAACGGCCTCGACCTTCATGTGAAGAATTTCCTGGAATGCATAAAGAACAACACTCCCGAGAAACTGAATGCGAGCATCGATGTTGGCCGGAATGTGGCCCTGGTGGCACAGATGGGCAACATTGCCTTCAGAAGCGGTGAAAAAGTGTTCTGGAATGACGCGAAGCAGCAGTTTACATCTGCCGGTGCGAACAAGTTCATAACACCTGTTTA
>JBLNAO010000145.1:0-13208 GCA_050259395.1 Chloroflexota bacterium | reverse complement strand
TAAAACCGCCAAATGTGGTGAAATACAACATTATAAGCTTCCATGTGTTGACCGACTTTGCAGAACGGGCAAGGCTGCTCCGGATGTTGCCGGATGGAAATAGTTCCTGACCCATTTCCCTCGCCCCGGAACGTGCGTCACAATCAGCTTCTCCAGACTTCTTAAGTTGGAAATAGTATGAATTGACTCCGACAAACCAGTAAATTACGGAACCCAGGAGCAAAAAACTGAACCAGGCAAAATATGCTGAGATAAACCCATTCTTCTGAAGGTAAAAAGGAAGAATGAGTGAAAAAATCCCGGGTGCAAGATTTCCAAGGCCGGCATATATTCCAAGCGCCATACCCTGTTTCTTCTTTGGAAACCAGTAGGATGTTTGTCCCACCCCAACCGAGAAAGTCGCTATACCGCAACCACTGAGCATTCCCAAAAAAAGAATCAACCCATAAAGACCTTTCATATCAGATGGATATGCAAGATGGAGCAGTAGAGTTATTCCACCCAACCCGAGAAGTGAAAGTCCCATCAGCACAAGGAAAGGTTTTCTCCCCCCGGTCATGTCAACCCATGCGCCGAATGGAATTCTCAGCAGGGAGCCTGTAAGTGAAGGTATAGCAACAAGAATGCCGATAAGAGCGGGACTGAGGTCCATGGCTTCCTTGAATCTAATTGCCGTTGGCCCGTATAGTGATACTGCTGCAAAACCGAAGAAAAAGCCCAGAGTGGTCCCGAGAAGGCCTCGTTCAGGTGTCCCTTTTACTTTTAACTGATCCATAAAGAATTATGATGTGCTTTCAACTACTAATATATTCATTTTCTGTGAAATATAAAAGACTTTTCAGCCGAAGTATATTGCTTTTGCGCCTTAAATTTTGTAATTTTAGAAGATTCTTGGAATGCGGGACTCAAACTTGATAATCAATGAGAAATGTTGTTGCATTTGCCGTATTCATCGTCTTTATTTCATTTACATCTTTAAAAGCGCAAAACTCCGGGGAGCAGACTTTTAAGACAAACTGTTCATCATGCCATACCATAAACAAAGGCCGGCTTGTTGGGCCGGATCTCTCAGGAGTGTATGATAAAATGCCGGAAGACTGGCTGATCAGCTTTATTAAATCATCACAGTCAATGGTTAAGGCTGGAGACAAAGATGCAGTTGCCATCTTTAATGAATTCAATAAGATACCCATGCCGGATAACCCTTTAAGCGATGATCAGATCAGGGGAATACTTGACTATATTAAGAGTGTGGACCAGGGCGGAAAGACAGCACTGAAAACAGGACAGCCTTCTGACACAACAGCTATGGCTCCTTCAGACAGCACTGTGGTACCGGCAGATACTACCGGGATAATTTATACTCACGAAATGGTTCAGAAGGGAAGTATGTTGTTTCATGGTTTTGTGACTTTCACAAATGGCGCTACCCCATGCGTTTCATGCCATAACCTCCAGGGACAAACTTTCCTGGGCGGTGGCAAGCTCGCAATGGATCTGACAAGATCTTTTACGAAGCTCGGTCCGGCTGGAATACAGGCCATTCTCGCAAATCCTCCTTTTCCGGCAATGAAAGCTGCTGTATCAGGAACTCTCACTGAGGAAGAAATGAACGATCTGGTTGCACTGCTGAAATCTACGAATGACCGGTTCGCCAACTATATTCCACGTGCTGCAGGTGGCTTATCTTTCTTTGTCATAAGTTTTGTTATTGCCATTCTGCTGTTCGCACATGTCTTTATTTTTTATGATGACAGGAAAATTCCGGACAGATCACCCGGTGCTGCTGAGCAAAAATATTCTTGAATGACTGATAAATAGCATCGAACCATGAGTTGGATAAAAGACATGATATCGCCGAAAACACGTCAGTGGGAGGAATTTTACCGCAATCGCTGGCAATACGATAAGTTTATCCGCAGCACACATGGCGTAAACTGCACTGGCGGGTGCTCATGGAATGTTTTTGTGAAGGAAGGGATCGTAGTATGGGAAACTCAGGCTATGGATTATCCGATGCTCGAGAATCCCCTTCCTCCCTACGAACCAAGAGGTTGTCAGCGAGGAATTAGCTTTTCGTGGTATTTATATAGTCCTCTGAGGATAAAGTATCCTTTGATAAGAGGCGCTTTGCTGGATCTTTATCGTGAAGAAAAGGAAAAAACAGGCGATGCAATGCTTGCATGGCAGAATATACAGAATGATAAGGAGAAAAGACGCCGTTACCAGAAAGCACGTGGAAAAGGCGGATTCAGGAGGATTCCATGGGAGGAGGTTCTTGAACTGATTGGCGCTGCAAATATTTATACGGCAAAAAAATATGGATCCGACAGGGTCGTGGGTTTTTCTCCGATTCCTGCAATGTCGATGATCAGTTTCGCATCAGGTGCGCGTTTCCTGCAACTTTTCGGGGGAGTTAACCTAAGCTTCTATGACTGGTATTGCGACCTGCCATCAGCATTTCCTGAAACATGGGGGGAACAAACAGATGTGGCTGAGAGCGCTGACTGGTATAATGCCAAGTTCGTGGCTGTAATGGGTTCAAACCTTTCAATGACAAGGACCCCCGATGTGCATTATTTTTCAGAATCGAGGTATAATGGAACAAAAACTGTGGTCTTTGCGCCTGACTTCAGCATGGTGTCGAAATATGCCGATCAATGGATACCGATCCACGCAGGTCAGGATGGGGCTTTCTGGATGGCAGTAATGCATGTTATACTCAAGGAATCGCATGTGGATAAGGAAGTTCCATACTTTATAAATTACGTTAAGAAATTCTCTGATGCTCCCTTCCTTGTTGAAATTGAAGAAAATGAAAATGGTTTTATTCCTGGAAGGTTTTTACGGGCAAACCGGATATCGAAATATTCAGGTATAGAGAATGGTGACTGGAAATTTTTAAATATTGACCAAAGCACAGGTGAGTTAGTCTGCCCATCAGGAAGCTGTGGGCACAGGTGGCAGGACAAGAATGGGGTGTGGAACCTCAATCAGCTCGATGGGGAAAATGGTGATTCATATGATCCGCTTCTCTCACTTATCGATAGCAGCGATGATATTCTCCAGGTCAGTTTCACGGATTTTTCCGGTAAGAAGAATATGAAAAGGGGGGTCCCCGTCAGAAAGGAGGAAACTATCGGCGAATCGGTATACTGCACCACAGTGTACGATATTCTTATGAGCCAGTTCGGCGTTAACCGGGGCCTGGCAGGCGATTACCCTGTATCATACGGTGATGCAGCATCAGTCTATACGCCGGCCTGGCAGGAGAATTATACCGGCATTAGCTCTGAAACTGTTATCCAGTTTGCGCGCGAATGGTACAGCACCGCTGAAGCAACAAAGGGTAAATGTATGATTATCATTGGCACCGGCGTGAACCAGTGGTATCACAGCAACCTGATTTATCGTGCTGGCGCAATGGCTCTGATATTCACTGGTTGTATTGGTGTGAATGGCGGCGGAATGAATCATTATGTGGGCCAGGAAAAGCTTGCACCATTCGATTCCTGGGAACCGATCATGGCCGCAAAAGACTGGCAAAAGCCTGTCAGGCTGCAGCAAACTCCCATTTGGCATTACCTGCATTCGGATCAATGGAGATACGATGGCAACCAGGCTGACTACAACACTGTTCCGGTTAACTCCTTTTCCTCCCAACATACGGCAGATCTAATCGTCAAAGCTGTGCGAAACGGATGGATGCCTTTTTTCCCGCAATACAACAGGAGCAACTTTGAAATTGCCCGCGAAGCCATGCTTGCAGGTGCAAAAGATGAAAAAGGGGTACAGGATTTCGTCATACACCAGCTTAAGGAAGGAAAGCTGGAATATGCAGTGTCGGATCCTGATAATGAAGCGAATTTCCCCCGCGTATGGTATATCTGGAGAGGAAATGCGATTCTTTCCAGCGCAAAAGGACATGAGTTTTTTCTTAAGCATTACCTGGGAACTCATAACAGCTCAATTGCAGATGAGGCAGCCAAAGAGCATGTAAAAGAGATCAAATGGCACGAAAATGCTCCTGAAGGTAAAATGGACCTGATCGTCGATCTTAATTTCAGGATGGACACCTCTGCCCTTTACTCGGATATCGTTTTGCCGGCTGCCTCGTGGTATGAGAAATCGGATCTTAACACTACCGACCTCCATTCGTTTATTCATCCTCTTTCGCCGGCAGTTCCTCCTGTCTGGGAATCAAGGAGCGACTGGCACATTTTCCGCGAGATAGCCAGGGTCACCAGTGAGACTGCAAAGAAACATTTCCCTGAAAAAATCATGGATATTGTGAATATGCCTCTTGATCATGATACAAGAGCCGAAATTTCACAACTTCATATAAAAGACTGGTTTAAAGGTGAGTGTGAAGCCATCCCGGGAAAAACCATGCATAATATTGTGACAATTGAACGAGATTATACCCAGATCTATGAAAAATTCATAAATCTCGGACATAATATAAGGAAGAACATAACAGGACATGGCGTCTCTTATAAATGCGATGATTTTTATGATCTGATGCTGAAGAATAAGGGACATGTCAATCAAATCGGTGATGAGGAATATCCTTCAATTAAGGAAGATGTGGAAGCTATCGATGCAGTCCTTTTACTCTCTTCAGTCACAAACGGTATTCTGAGCGGACGGGCTTACGATTCGGCGAGCCAAAAAACAGGCATTGATTTCAGCAGGATCAGACCTTTAAATAATGAGGCCACGATTAATTTCGGTGACCTTGTTTCGCAGCCGAGGAGGTTGCTTAACTCCCCGATATGGTCCGGACTTATGAACAATGGAAGGGCTTACTCGGCATTTACGATAAACACGGAGTTTGGAGTTCCATGGCGCACTCTCACCGGACGTCAGCATCTTTATCTTGATCATGAAGCATATATTCTTTTCGGTGAGAACCTGCCGACATATAAACCATCCCCTCTTCCCATGCTATATGGAGATCTGAGGCAGACAGTTGCTTCCGGCAAGGCAATTATGCTGAATGCCCTGACACCTCATGGGAAATGGCATATACATACGACATTCGGTGACACTCAGAGAATGCTGGTGCTTTCGAGAGGCATCGAACCATGCTGGCTTAGTGAGAAGGATGCAGAAAAGCTTGGTATACAGGATAATGAGTGGGTGGAAGTACTGAATGATAACGGAGTATACTGCACCAGGGCGTGTGTGAGCTCCAGGATTCCAGAAGGGATCTGTATAATCTATCATGCGCCTGAACGGACGTATTCTGCACCTAAATCACCAACACGGGGTAATATCAGGGGAGGCGGACATAACAGCCTGACACGGCTTCATTTTAAGCCCAACCTGCTTGCAGGAGGGTACGGCCAATTCACTTTCCATAGTAATTACTGGGGCCCGGTGGGAGTGACAAGAGATACTTTTGTATTGATCCAGAAGCTTGATCCTGTGAATTTCTAATAATTCTGTAGCAATGAATGTCAGATCTCAAATTTCAATGGTTTTTCATCTCGACAAATGCATCGGATGCCATACCTGTTCCATCGCCTGCAAAAATCTCTGGACCGACAGAAAAGGGGCTGAATACATGTGGTGGAACAATGTGGAGACAAAACCCGGGACAGGGTATCCTTTTCATTGGGAAAACCAGGATATTTACAGGGGAGGCTGGGTAAGAAAAGATGACACTGTCAGGCTTTTGGGCGCTGGAAAAGGAAAGGGAATGAAGGTGCTGTTTCATAATACAAACATGCCCACAATCGACAATTATTATGAGCCATGGACCTACCAGTATGAGAAGCTAATTGATGCTCCTGAGGGTGATGACCAGCCTACAGCCGAACCTGTCTCTCTTATTACCGGTGACCATATCGAGATAAAATCCGGACCAAATTGGGATGACGATCTGAGCGGGACACCACTATATGCCCGTAACGATATAAACCTGAAGAATCTTTCTCCTGCCGAACAGGATTCATTGTTTCAGCTTGAAAGGATGATGATGTTTTACCTTCCGAGAATATGCAATCATTGTTTGAATCCGGGCTGTGTTGCCGCATGTCCTTCGGGCGCGTTATACAAAAGGGGAGAGGATGGAATTGTGCTGGTAAACCAGAAAGAGTGCCGAGGATGGCGGATGTGCATTACCGGATGTCCATATAAAAAAGTGTATTTTAACTGGAAAACCGGAAAGTCTGAAAAATGCATTCTCTGTTTCCCTCGTCTGGAGACAGGCCAGGTGCCTGCCTGCATGCACACCTGCGTCGGAAGGATAAGATACCTGGGCGTACTTTTGTACGATGCCGACAAGATTGAAAAGACAGCTGCCTGCGAAGACAAGGATCTTGTTACGAACCAGCTCGATCTTTACCTGAATCCTTTTGATGATGAGGTGATCAGAAATGCCAGAAAAGCCGGCGTGCCTGATTCAACAATGGATTATGCAAGGAAATCTCCTGTATGGAAGTTTGTAAAGGAATGGGGAATAGCATTACCGCTACATCCGGAATTCAGGACAATTCCCAATCTTTTCTATGCCTTGCCCCTGTTGCCTTACATGGCAGTTATGGCTGACGGCCTGTATAAATCGACAAGCGAAAACCTGTTCGACGATACGGAAAATGCCAGGCTTCCTTTGAAATACCTGGCCAATCTATTCAGTGCAGGTAACACGGGCATAATCATGGATATTCTGCGAAAGATGAAAGCCATACGAAATTACAGGCGCATGGTCACAGTTGGCGATGTCTCGCAGGAAAAGTCTGCAGATGAACTCAGGAGCGCAGGACTTTCAGGGGAAGTCGCTGATGAAATTTTCAGGATGACTGCCCTGGCACATCTCCGCGATCGGTTCGTAATACCTCCTTCTCACCGTGAGGAAGCTATAGAAATGCTGGAGGCAACTTCAGAAAGGAAGGAGAATGCCGGCTTCGGCTTTATTGATAAACCTGAAAGAGGCCTTTGATAATGAAAGACATTAAACATTATGCCGATATGGCAAGGCTGTTCAAGTATCCAACCGAACAGCTTAAAAATGATGTTGATTCTTGCGGTGATTTTTTGGCGGAATACGATGAGTCACTTGAAAAGAAGCTAGAGCCTTTCCGCCAGCATGTGATGGAGAAAACACTTGCTTACCAGCAGGAATATTACAGCGAAACCTTTGATGTTCAGCCTGTTTCGACACTCGATATCGGTTATGTTCTGTTCGGTGATGATTACAGGAGGGGAGTGTTTCTTGTTAATATGCAAAGGGAGCACATCATGGCAGGAAACGATTGCGGAAGGGAATTACCTGATCATCTGCCAAATGTGCTTACCCTGTTGCCAATGATCAGCGATAAGGGTTTTGCCGAAGAGCTTATCTGCTCTCTCCTGATACCTGCACTGACGGAGATGATCCGTCGGTTCAGGGGAGCAGAGAATTATTACAGATCCCTGCTTGAGATACTTCTTTCTGTAATGGAGAGTGATTTTAATTCATCCTCTTATGAAAGATACCAGTTCACCTTAAAAACTCCTGTTCAATAATCTATCAGTAACAAAATGAATACCCCATTTTTCTTCATTATACTGCCTTATCTTTCATTGTTTGCATTTCTACTTGGTAGCATATACAGGTATAGGAATTATGGATTCAGGGTGACCTCCCTGTCGAGCCAGATCCTGGAAAGTAAAATTCTGTTTTTCGGAAGCAGGCCTTTTCATTGGGGAATAGTTTTCTTGTTTTTCGGGCATCTTACCGGTTTTTTAATTCCGAGAGGAGTTCTCGCATGGAATGGCAAACCCGTAAGATTGTACATACTGGAGATAGCTGCTCTGGCTTTTGCCTTACTCTGCCTCTTTGGCATTGGTGTACTCCTTTACAGAAGAACAGATATTAAAAGGATAAGGGTTAACACAACGAAGATGGATGTCCTGGTCTTCATTATGATTCTGGTATCTGTGGTCACCGGTATTTACACCGCAGTATTCTTCAGATGGGGCTCCTCCTGGTTTGCGATTGTCATGGCTCCTTATATAAGATCGATATTTGCTTTTAATCCCAATGTAACTGCTATACTTCCTCTGCCGTTAATGGTAAAAATCCACGTTGTGTCTGCATTTGTCCTTATTGGGATGTTACCATATACCAGGTTGATCCATGTGCTGGTGTATCCTGTTCATTATTTCTGGAGGGAATATCAGGTAGTCATCTGGAATAAGAGGAGTACCGGAACTTTCAGGCATAAGGATGAGCTGAAAGAAGCATAACTAAAGTTTATCCTTGACACATCGAACGCTGCAGCCATCAAACCTGTTACGACCGGTGATTGAAACTGAGGTAGTGTTATTGATCATATTTGTTGACATAATTGTTTTTTCGTCACCTGAATTCCACCAGTATCCCCTGGTTCCTTGCTCCATATACTGGCTTGAAAATCTTCTCCTTATACCTCCCGCCCGTGCAAAAAAATCATATTGATGCGTGTAGCACACATTGGGTCCGGACCAGAACATAAGATCTTTTAATTTACCGGCAGCAACATCCTTGCCTCCGACAAAATTTATGAGAATTCTCCATTCTGAATCGGTCGGTACATGCCATCCTGTTGGGCAAAGTAATCCTGTTTCAACTGTATAGTAGTTGTACAAAGCTCCGTAAATTCTGCTGTTGGATATTGAATCATTGTTATACCAGCAATAACTTATAGTATCACTACGGGACCATTCAGTGATTTTGGGAACTGGAATGATGTTTCTTCCATCAGACAACCTTGTTGTCATGAGATTTTCCGCCATCCATATCTGCGAACCAATGCCTATTGTTTTATAAACATTTCCGTCAATGTCAGTTATTGTATCTTTTTGGCCTGTGTAGTCGACATTATTCGATTCAGGAGGCAAAGATGATTCACAGCCCGGCAACAGGAACAGCAACATAAAAATGATCATGCTTAAACTTCTTTGGATGTAGATGATCATTTAAAAGTCTCATTTTTAAATCAACGTAATGTGAATGGTTTTGTTTTATAATTTATTTGAAATTATAAGACAAAACAATTCACGGATATATTCTGAAATTAATTAATAATATTTCCTTTGGAATTGGCTAACTTTTCGCGCCATTTTTTGAGCTGCTCAGGTGTTTGTCTCGGCCAGTCTGTTACTTCGCCTGTGATTTTTAACGGTGATTCAGTACGATATGAGCGTGTGGGATTTCCCGGAAATTTTTTGTTTGTAACGTTCGGATCATTTTCAAAGCCCCCGGTCGGTTCAACAATATAAACACGTTCATTTCCATCACCTTTAGCTAAAGCCGCCGCAAGTCCTGCCCCATTAACAGAGGCTGTGAAATAAATATGATTCATTATCAACTCTGGGTTATAATTAGACCTGCTCCCTGCCGTCAGTAAATCGCCAACCTCCAAATCTGCTTTTGTTCCATGATAAAAAGGACCCTTGTCAGAAGGTTTGTCTTTACGCGAATTTGCTAATTCATTGATTTTTCTTGCATTGACAGAATCGCCTAAGTCCTCATAGCATTTGGCAATATTTAAGTATAAATAAGAAAACGCCGCCTTAACAATATCGTCATTTAGCTTTAATGCAAAATGCAAGGATGTTTCAAGCCATTTTAACCTGTCCGGAACATTTTTTTGATGTCGGGCTACAAAATATGCAGCAGTAAATTTTTCAAAGTCGTTTCTCGCTTCGTTCCAGGCTTGAAAAAATATGCTGCTTGCTTCTTCTGATTTGCTTTTTTCTTCCAGGTCCATTCCTTGCACACAAAGTTTAATAACATTATTATCTGGGTTGAAGTCTATATTCTGTCTATTATGTCTGGTAAACATTCTGATTTCAGATTGGATGTTTATTCTTTAGCCATTAGGAAATGTTGCTGAGCCGATTGCAGGACCTTCTGCAGAATCTGGGTATTGATCATGAAGCCAATAAGGTCGTAAATAGCGATGTGAATGCAGAGTCCGAATCGACTTATTAAGTTTTATCGTTTTTACTTTCTGATTTTTCTGATTTAAATAATGAAATATGCTTATAAGTTTTTCCTGACACAACATAAATAGTATTAAGGATTGAAAATAAACCATTGACAAAAAAAATTAATATTAATGGTATTGGCTGATTTGCTTTCCAATAAATCCATAATCCTGCAAGTATGCCGACCCAAACCTTCAATTGAAAACTGATAACGTCACGATAATGTTCAGACATCCCTTTTACTTTATCCTTTTTATGATTCCATATTAAAATGGTTGGGAAGATCAGAGGAATGATACCACTTATGTGTAGAAGTCCCAACCAATTATTAGTGTTGACCTGTTGAATTTTCTGTTCTTCATCTGGTTCATTCTCTACAAACAGATTATAATCAACATCAAGCGCCCTGGCAATCATCTGAAGGGTATAAACCCGAGGATCTACTTCTCCATTCTCTATTCGTTGTATTGTTCTGGCACTAACTTCAGTTTTATCAGCCAACTCTTCCTGAGTCATTCCCTTCTTAATTCTTAATTCTTTGATCAGTTTTCCTGTTTCCATTTTTCATTTATTTTATTCAAATGTCGTATTGATAACAGTAACTTTCCAACTACATAAACACGACATTTACACGACATTTGCAATGATTCTAACTCAGTTACAGCATGACATGTGTTTTTGCCTTCCAATTAGTTATGATTTGTTACCTGTTTAATAGGTCCTTTGTCTTTTTTGTCCAGGTTTGAATTTCTTCCCAGTCCCGATGATCCCCTTCTTTCCATACTCCGGTAAGCATACTTATCCTGAACTTAATTCTGTCGCTGAGAGACGGGATTTTATTGATCTCCAAAACTCCTTTGAATAGTCCTTCGCTTAACGGAGTCACTATATTTCTAACAGGTTGGAGCCAACTTGATACAGCAGCCTTATATTGATCTCCTTTTGTCATTGCAAGAGTCATGCAAACCAGGAATGCCGCAAAGGGTTTTTTATTCAGTTCACCCTGGTTATGTTTTAAGAATTCAATTGCTTCAGGAAGCCATTTCCGATCCTGAATTGCACTGCCGGCAATAACTGATTTATAGATTGTAAGATCTTTTACATCATGCATTGCAATCGTATCAACTATTTCTCCCATTTCAGAAAGTGTTTTTGCAATGACTTCTGAAATCTTTTTGGTTGATCCTGTGCATGTTGAATAGGTGACGAGAATTTTGTTTTCCATAGGTTTTGAATTGTGGTAGAATTTTTTTCAGGCTGTTGGAAGCGACGCATGGCACATTTTTTTGCCATCCATGTTCGAAGAAGTAACTCTTATTGTCGCGGTTAGAGTATTAGTTATTAAAACAGGATTTATTAATGCTACTGTCTGTGTTAGGTGTTGCAAATATTTCTTACGGCTGAACTTAATGAGATGGAAGGCAATCGTAGGGTAATAAATCAGATATTCCTTGTTTCGCCATCTCACCGTGCCAAATAATACCTGGTCGGTTTGGAGCAGGATGCTGCAAAAACCTTGACAATTTTATTTATGTTTTGTCCGTGTTATATTGGTCAGATTGGTACAACTTGCCCCCGGAATTCGCGTCCTCCGAATTGGGCAATGGCTGTCTTGTCACTGAGTACCTTGATAACTATTGCAGTACTAGAATCCCCGGAACGTGCGATAAAAAATAATGAATATGTAAGTTCTTCAGGATTTTTAGTGAGTTCCCACTTATCGATTGTGCAACTCGTTGACATCCACCACTCAGCGCTATTTAATCCAGTAATTCGAACTAAAGATCCATTAATTCTTATTTCACTTGTACCATACTCATGGTTTTCGGACAAATCTGATATTTGGCGACTTTCCGTCTCACCAGACTTAAAAACAAAATTTCGGGAATTAATCAACGAACCCAGTGTCTCAAAGTTTTTCATTTTACGAAATTCATTCCTTTCTGCTCTTTTTTCTTTTGGAGTTTGGGAAGTACAATTAAGAAAGATAACTAATCCCATCAGTGAGATTAAAGTTCTTTTGAAGAAAGTATGGTATTTCATAATAGAAAATATTTGGTTGACTATTAAAACATATTTTCCGGAAGGCTTGTTTGATTTATATTTAACAAAAATTATGCCAACATGAGATCATAGCGTAAAACTCTTTTGTTAAGATGGGAGCGAAGCATGGCGTGGTCCGAAGTTTACAAAGAGGGCATATGCGCGTTCCGGGTACCCAGGGCACGATAAACTAACCGGAAAGCAGGAACAAATTGCAAAAATTGTGACAAGTTTATTAACACCACTCCGTGTTAGCGGTTCATTATATTTTCTTTGTCATTGACATATTCCAGAATGTCACCCGGTTGGCAGACTAATGCTTTACAGATTGCATCTAAGGTATTAAAACGAATCGCTTTCGCCTTCCCTGTCTTTAGGATAGAAAGGTTAGATAATGTCAAATCAACTCTTTCAGAAAGTTCATTCAGAGAAATTTTTCGCTTTGCCATCATCACGTCTAAGTTTACAATAATTGGCATAGTTTAAATAGTTAAGTCATTCTCAGATTTCATATCTACGGCATTTTGCAATAATTTTTCAAATATTGCCGCAGCAGTTGCAACTACGATTGAAGCAAAAGTTGTTACGAAACAAATGGCAAGAAAACCAGCAGGGTCATCTTCTTTACTATGGAATATCCTTATGTACAGTCCTGCTGCCACAATTAAAATACTTAGTACGATTGCACAGTACTTTATACTTTTTAAAGCCCTGACAGAGTCTGATGAGAATAATTTATTTTGTCCGATGTAGCCCAGTAATTTGAACGCCTTGTACAACGAAACAAAAAAAGCGATGGATGCAGCATATCCATACAGGATAAAAGGGTCAGAGTAAATGCTGAACAAGTCTAAGTTTGTGGCTCTTCCCTCAGTTAAAGGAACCCGAATCATGATAGCGAGTGCTATAATGCCGATAAGCACGATGACTGCCTGAAGAAATACTGTTGAAATTCTTTTCATAATGATTTTACGATTTTGTTTTAAGCCACAAATATAATAAATAATTATTGATAATCAATATATATTTAGTGATTAAGAAAAAGAAATTGATGTTTTTGTCTTGTTGCGGTCGGAATACTTTTTCTTTTACCTACTTCTTTAAATATACCAATGTCAGTACTGGATTATCATCATCATTAAGTTCTTCAGCAAGTTTTCTGAGTTCCACTTTTTTTTGGAAGAACTTTACACCTGTTCCCTCCA
>JBLNAO010000144.1:0-16533 GCA_050259395.1 Chloroflexota bacterium | reverse complement strand
TGAGCGTTTCCCAACCTGATTATATCATCTCGCCCGATTCTTCGGTTCATTCCACAATTTACATGGAGCAGAAAGCGAAGAAAGATTCTCCCACCATCTTCAGCTTAACCTGTGAATATGAATCTGCCGCCCAGTGGTTCGACCCTGATTCGATTGTTGCAAATCAATACAATGTAAAGTCTGCATTGTATAAAGAATTCACATCTGAAGAGCTCCCTCACATAAACTTCTCACCTGAAATCAGGAGACTTGCTGACAGTATATGTGGCAACGAACAGAACCCTGCAACAAATGTATTCGGAATCTGGAGATGGTTCAAGGAGAACATTCCATGGACCGGGGCAATAGAATACTCCATTCTTCCGGATATACCTGCATATGCCTGCAGAAACAGAAGAGGCGATTGTGGCATCCAGACGATGATGTTCATGTCGATGCTCCGTTACAAAGGCATCCCGGTGAAATGGCAGAGCGGCTGGAAAGTTCCTCCTTTCGGGAAAAACCTCCACGATTGGTGCGAGGTGTATTTTGAAGGTACGGGATGGATTCCTGTCGATGTTTCTTACGATTTGCAAGAATCTGATAATCAGGATCTGAGAGAATTCTTCATGTCGGGAATTGACGCGTACAGGCTCATCGTCAACGATGGCATTGCGGGTAGGCTGTGGCCTGAGAAGGAATACCTGAGAAGCGAACCATATGACTTCCAGAGAGGTGAAGTGGAGTGGAAAGGCGGAAACCTGTATTTTGACAATTGGGATTATGAAATGAAGATCGAGTATAAAAACTAACTTTATTGACAGGACTCTTCTTTCACAGCAGGCTTCCGATCTGATAAGCCGAGAAAGATAACAGCCAGGCTACGCCGGTTGTGTAAAGTACAATGAAAGCAGCCCATTTCCAGCTGCCCGATTCACGCCTGATGGCCGAAACCACCCCGATGCACGGGAAATAAGTGAGAATAAAGAGCATGAACGAGAAAGCTGCAAGAGGCGTAAATAAAGGCTTTCCGTTACCGTCCTTCTCTGATTGTATCTTTTGAACCAGTGATCTGTCATTATGGTTCTCCGTTTGAAACAACACTCCAAGTGTGCTGACTACAACCTCTTTTGCAGCAACTCCCGATATAACACTCACGCTCAGCCGCCAGTCGAATCCCAGGGGTTTCATAACGGGTTCAATTGAACGGCCAATCATTCCCATAAGCGATTTGCTCTGCCTGTCGCCCTCAGGAAGAGAATTGTTTCTTGGAAAATTGCTCAGCACCCATACAATTATTGATGCAATAAGAATCACCCCTCCTATTTTTTTGAGATACAGCTCAGTGCGGAACCAGACATGCTTGCCAATGCTTCTGAAGGTCGGAATGCGGTACGGGGGCAATTCCATAACAAAAGGTATTTCCGGAGTTTTGAAAAAAACTTTTTTTAGAATGAAAGCCGATATGATGGCAAACAGCATCCCCAGAACATAGAGAAGCAACAGCACACTGCCCTGGTTCTTTGCAAAGAAAGCGCTGATGAAAAGTATGTACACAGGCAGTCTCGCGCTGCACGACATGAATGGTGTTATCAGCATGGTTATCATCCTGTCCCTTCTGCTTTCGATAATCCTTGTAGCCATTATTGCCGGTACATTGCAACCGAATCCCATGAACAAGGGAATGAATGATTTGCCATGCAGGCCTATCTTATGCATTACCTTATCCATCAGGAAGACAGCACGCGCCATGTAACCCGTATCTTCCATGAAAGAAATGAAAAGGAAAAGTATGACTATATTCGGGAGAAAGACAATAACACCTCCAACGCCGCCAAGCAACCCTTCTATAAGAAAATCACGTATAATCCCGGGATGCATGACCCCTGAAGCGAGGGATGAGAGGTTGGCTATTCCAGCTTCCATCAGTCGTTTGGGATAACCGCCGATCTGGAACGTGGTGAAAAATGTCAGCCACATGAAGAATACAAAGATGGGTATACCCCAGTACCTGTGAGTAAGGTAATTGTCGAGAGCCATCGTTCTTTTTGGCCTTCCCGATTTTCCGGCCTTGAGTGTTTCCTTCAATGCTCCGGAAATAAATCCGTAACGCACATCCGTAATTACCGACTCGATAGGATCGGAATAGAACTTTTCGAGCCTTGAATATTCCTTCCTGGCAACCTCAATGATCTCATCGGAGTTGACGCAGTGTGTAATGCTTCTTGAAAATTCCCTGTCATTCTCAAGCAGTTCTATGGCGAGATACCTTGCCGAGACAATATTGGTAAAAGCAGCATTTTCCTTTATCTTGATCCTCGATGAAATGGCACAGATGGCGTTTTCAATTTCGGTACCGTAATTGATGTGGATATGCCTTACAAGAGGTTCCGTATTCTCATAGACTTTTATGATCGCATCAAACAGATCAGATATTCCCTTCCCTCTCGAGCTTACAGTGGGGATCACCGGAACGCCGAGAAGCTTCCCGAGCGATTTGTGATCAAGCTTGTCGCCTTTTTTCTCCAGCTCATCGAACATGTTGAGGGCGATTACAACCTGTACACCCATGTCGATAAGCTGGGTTGTAAGGTATAGGTTCCTTTCGAGGTTCGAAGCATCGATAATGTTGACGATAATGTCAGGCTTGTTGTCGAATATGTAATTCCTGAGATAGATCTCTTCCGGTGAATAGCTCTTAAGCGAATAGGTTCCTGGAAGGTCGACAATTGAAAAAGTATATCCCGACTGGGTGTATTCAGCTTCCCTTGAATCTACAGTCACACCTGCATAGTTGCCGGTTTTCTCTCTCGAGTGTGAAGCAAAATTAAAGAGGGTTGTCTTGCCTGAATTGGGATTTCCGACAAGCGCGACCTGGATATTCCTGGTCTTTTCAATGATTTCCCGCTGTTCTTCGGAATAGTGAAGTGTGCCGTTGTCATTTCTGCTCTCAACAGCCAGTCCGCCCCTCACCACTTCTATCAGCTGTGCCTCGCTGTTTCGCAACGAGACATGATAATCCATTATTTTATATTCGACAGGGTCCCTGAGGGGAGCTTTTCTGATAACTGTTATCTTTTTCCCGACAACAAACCCCATCTCCGACAGGCGCTGCCTGAACCGGCCGCGCCCCTTGATCTTCAGAATTATCCCCTCATCTCCCTCATTCAGATCATACAATGTTGTCATAGGAAAAGATAACGGAGACTGAAGCAAAATGTTGTTATTTAAAAAGATTATAAATAAATATACTGTTTCAGCAAAGACCTCAATCTGCCAAAACCTTTACAACAATCTTCTTAATCATTGTACTGTCATCAGCCACCCGCATCCCGGGCTTGTGGATCTCCGAGGGAAAGAAAATGAAGAAATTTTCAGGCGTGGCCTTATGATAGGTGCTGTCTGTAACCGTCATGAATTCGATATCTTTTGCTTCATCGTAAGGAACAACAGTTTCTTTTTTATTCGACAGTGGAGCAACCCCAATTTTTTCCTCCCCGTTAATAACATATTGTATGTCAATGAATTTCCGGTGAACCTCAAAACGGGCTTCACCTTCTTTCTTCGAAGCATATTCACTTACGGGAGCGTATAAAGTATCGCCGATGATGTCGTATCTCTTAATCTGAAGCATGTTAAGATCATGTGCATTGAGGAATTTGAATGCCTTGTCCCATCTTTCTTTGTTTTTAAAGTACGAAACGGCAAATTCCCTCCTGTTGATCGAAGCATCGGGCCTGACCTTCCACCCGTTAAGCCATTCGCCTTTCTCAAACCATGTATTGATCTTCTCATCGCTCCATTTGGCGGGATCTGAAGAACACCCGAATATTCCGGTAATTCCTGCAATAAACATAATAGCTGTTATTAATTTTTTCATGTGTAAAAAGTTCGTTTGAAAAACGGCGAAAAGTTATAAAAAATTAGGATCATGCAGATTATTTTGTTTTTACTCCCAAAAAAATTAAATTTACCTTATTGATGAATCAATACACGTAGAAATGAAAAAATCAGGCTTGTTCTTAATCGTAGTTATATTCCTGGCTCCTGCATTAATATCTTCTGCTCAGGACTGGCCCCAGTTCAGGGGAGTAAACCGTGACAGCAAAGTGACAGGTTTTAAAACTCCGGCAACATGGCCGGCAGAACTTACCCAGGCATGGAAGGTTCAGGTGGGTACAGGTGATGCCACCCCGGCTCTTGCAGGAAATAAGATATACCTTAATACAAGACAGGGCGATAATGAAGTGGTCCTGTGCCTGGATGCGGCAACCGGAAAGGAGATTTGGAAAAATCAATATCCCTCACCTGCAGTAACCGGCCCGGCAGGTTCACATCCCGGTCCACGCAGTACACCGGCAGTATCGGGTGACAAGGTGGTTACCTTCGGTGCGGCCGGAGTGCTCACATGCCTCGATGCAGCTACAGGAAAGGTTGCCTGGAGAAAAGAGAATACAGACAAAGCCGTTCCACAGTTTTTCACGGGAATGTCTCCTCTGATAGTTGAAAACAAATGTATTGCACACATCGGGACAAAGGACAAGGGCCAGGTTGTTGCTATCGACATGAAGACTGGTAATGAATTATGGAAATGGAGCGGCGATGGCCCGGCATATGCTTCACCGTCGCTAATGACTGCTGATGGCAAAAAAACCGTTGTCGTGCAAACCGAAAAAAACCTTATCGGCCTCGACCTGTCTGACGGTAAGCTGCTGTGGCAAATGGCAACCCCGGTGGCACAGAGATTTTACAACTGCGTAAGTCCATACATAAACGGTAAAACCATCTATGTGAGCGGTCAGGGAGCAGGAATGAAAGCCGTAAACATTGAAAATGGAGGCGTGAAGGAAATATGGAGCAACACCGAAGTCGGTGCCAAATGGAATACCCCTGTACTCAGGGATGGATTCCTGTATGGATTTACCGATCAGAAGAGGATCTATTGCATTAATGCCTCGACAGGCGCAACAGCATGGATGGATAATGCTGTGAACTCAGATTTTGCAACGATATCTGACTGTGGTGATGTGCTGGTAGGAATGCCGAGCACCGGGAACCTGATCGTTTTCAAACCAGATCCGAAAGGATATTCTGAAGTGGCAAAATATAAGGTTTCTGATACCCCGGTTTATGCTTTTCCCGTTATTGCAGGGAATAGCATCTATGTCAAGGATGCTGAAAGCCTGACAATGTATGTGATTAAGTAATTCCAGGTCAGTATTACCATATCTTTTCCATCAGGAGAATGTTCCTTAGCTCATTGGGAGTGATATTTTCACGGATCTGGCCTGTCTTGAACACCGAGATATGCCCTGACTCCTCGGAAACAACAATTATAATTGCATCCGATCTTTCTGACATCCCGATAGCTGCCCTGTGCCTCATGCCGTAGCGGGCGGGCAGGGTAACCTGCTCGGTAGTGGGGAGAGGACACCGGGCAGCAAGTATCTGGCCCCCTTCGATCAGCACGGCTCCATCGTGGAGAGGTGTATTCTTGAAAAAGATTGTCTCGAGCAGCTCGGAGCTGATCCTGGCGGTTATCAATTCCCCTCCATCCGAGTAAATAACCAGGCTGCTCTTTCTTCCCAGAACGATCAGCGCGCCGGTATGGCTCACAGACATCGATTCACATGCCCTTACAATCTCCTCAGCTTCGCGGATGCTGCTCTTCTCATCATTCACAGGCGAGAACAATCCTTTGAACGACAATCCTCTTCTCATTATGAACCTGTTACCGATAACCAGGAGAAACCTCCTGACTTCCTGCTGAAAGACAATAACCAGCGCAAGCACACCCAGGCCTACAACCTGTCCAAGCAGGGCACCTGTCAATTCCATGTTCATTGCTCTTACAAGGAGCCATGTAAGATAGATCAGAAAAATTGTTATGAAGATGCTGAAAGCGGCTGTTCCCCTTATTATTCTGTAGATGTAGAATAATATAATGGAAACCATCAATATGTCGATTATGTCAATAATTGTAATCTGAAACGGCATAAAGGGAAAAATGAAATGTAAAATTAATCAAACGCGTGAACTTTTAAGAACTTATAGATACACGGCTGAATTTTTTTCGGAAGGAATCATTTTTTTATCCTGCTGACAAGCTTAACGACATCCACAGCTTCCTTCACATCATGAACCCTCAAAATATCAGCACCATTCAGCAGGGCAACCGTATTCAAGACAGTAGTGCCGTTCAATGCTTCATCAGCAGTTATGCCGAGAGTCTTCCAGACAGTCGTCTTCCTCGAGAGGCCTGCAAGAAGCGGAAGCCCCGCAATCGAGAATTCTCCCAGCCTCCTGAGCATCTCAAAATTCTGGTTTATTGTTTTTGAAAAACCGAAACCGGGATCGATTATGATATCTTTCACCCCATTTGCACGAAGATCATAGATACGTGTCCCGAACCACTTCAGGATATCTGCAACTATGTCGTCGTAATTGGTCAAAGTCTGCATTGTAGCGGGTGTTCCCCTCATGTGCATAAGGATGTACGGCACGTTCAGTTTTTCAACAACACTGAACATCTCGGCATCGAGCTCTCCTCCGGAGATATCATTGATCATCGTTGCGCCGTAATCTTCAACCGCCTTCCGGGCAATAGCGGATCTGAAAGTATCAACTGAAATTACACAATCGGGAATTTCTTTTTTAACGAGCTTTATTGCCCTGAAAACTCTTTCCCCTTCCTCTTCCTGCGATATTTCCTGTGCCCCGGGGCGTGAAGAATATCCGCCGATGTCGATAATGCCGGCGCCATCATCTATCATTTTCCGCGCAGCGTCAATTATGGCTGTATCGCTGACATAACGGCTTCCTTTATAGAATGAGTCAGGAGTGACATTAAGAATACCCATTACCACCGGGACCTGCAGATCGAGAAGCCTGCCTGCTGTGTTGATATATCGCGGATTACCGTTCATGATCAGATAAAGTTAGTGAAAAAGTCGCAATATCGGCATCCCGACTAATGCTGACAACGAGTTTAATGATATCAGTTCAGCACTCCAATGCTCCTTTTTATTACATTTGTAAACCTTGTCAGAAAAATATCAGGATGAAGCTTTTTGTTATTGAAGGAGTTGACGGATCGGGGAAATCGACACAGATTAAGATGCTGCAGGATTTCTTCAGGAATCTTGGCTACAGGAGCGAGTATCTTCATTTCCCCAGGACCGAGGCCCCATATTTCGGGGAGATGATTGCCAGGTTCCTCAGAGGGGAGTTCGGGTCCCTGAACCAGGTTGATCCTTACCTTGTGGCATTGCTCTATGCCGGCGACAGGAAAGATGCTGCCGAAACTATCGGTTGCTGGCTCAAAGAAGGAAAAATTGTACTTCTCGACAGGTATACTTATTCCAATATAGCCTACCAGTGTGCCAAGCTAAACATTGTGGAGGAACAGGATAAGCTGATGGACTGGATACTATCACTTGAGTTTGGTCATTTCAGAATTCCGAGGCCTGACCTCAACATCTTTCTCGATGTGCCTTTCTCATTCACAGAAAAGAAGCTGACATCAGCCAGATCGGGTGATGACAGGACCTATCTTAAAGGTATAAGGGACATACATGAGGAGAATCTTTCATTCCAGAAGAAGGTCCGCGAAATCTACCTGCGTGTTGCCGGTAAAGACGGCAAGCTGGCGCTCATCAACTGCAGCAGCAGGCATGGCGAAATGCTTTCCCAGGATGAAATATTCGAAGCGATAATAAGAATGCTGAAAGATAAAAAGTTCATATAAATGAGGATATTGATTCTGGTTGCCAGGATCATAACCGGACTGGCGTTCATTTTCTCAGGCACTGTAAAGGCCATTGACCCGATGGGTTCAGCCTACAAGTTCCATGATTATTTCCAGGCTTTCAATATTGGTTTTCTCGATTCCCTCAGCCTGTCTCTTGCAATACTTCTCTGCACTGCTGAATTCATTGCCGGGTTCAGCGTACTTACCGGAATAAAGTTCCAATCAGGGATAAAGCTTTTAATGCTGCTGATGATCATCTTCACTCCCCTTACATTTATACTGGCTCTTACTAATCCTGTAAGCGATTGCGGTTGTTTCGGAGATGCGGTAAAGCTTACTAACTGGCAGACTTTCTGGAAAAATGTATTACTGATAAGTCTTGCAACAATACTATTCTTAAACAGGAAGAAGATACCGGGATTTAACGGAAATGCGAGAGGATGGATGATCATTGCCGCAGCCTCCGCCGTATTCATTCTCTTTTCAATCTATAATTTAAGGTATCTGCCTGTAATCGACTTCCTTCCCTATAAAAAAGGTGTGAAGATTGCCGAACAGATGAAGATACCCGAAGGAGTTGCGCCGGATAAATACGAGACAACCTTTATTTATGAGAAAGACGGTTTGAAAAAAGAATTCAACATAAATAATTATCCTGCAAACGATACTTCCTGGAAATTTCTCGACCAGAAATCAGTCCTGATAAAGAAAGGTTATGAGCCACCTGTTCACGATTTTGTAATAACAACGATGCAGGGAGAGGATATTACTCAGAAGATTCTTGAACATGAAGGATCAACCTTATTAATGATAGTAAAAAAGCTGGATGAGGCTGATGATTCAAGGCTCAGGGTGGGGTTTGAACTGGGAAAGCATTGCTTGAACAACGGCATCGGCTTTTATGTTCTCACAGCGTCGGGAACAGATGAGATCGCGAAATACCAGGATGGAGTTCAGTTCTGCAATGTTGATGAAACAACACTTAAAACAATTGTACGCTCAAATCCGGGTTACATGCTGCTGAAAGACGGAACCATAATAGATAAATGGTCATGGGCATGTCTCCCTGAAAAAGATTCTATAATAAGGATGTATGGAAAATGATTGTTAACTTTAATATTTAATTTTTAAAAACGAATTACATGAGAAAGAAGATTGTTGCCGGTAACTGGAAAATGAACATGGATCTGCAGGAAGGATTAAAATTCGCTGCATCAGTCGATAAACATTTCAGAGATAATCCCCAGTCGAAGGCAAAGGTTATTTTGTGCACTCCGTTCATTCATCTTGCAGGAGTTGCCGGGATAATCAAAGGAGGGAGCTTATCCCTTGGTGCACAAAACTGTGCATCGGAAGCTTCAGGAGCATATACAGGTGAAGTTTCAGCTTACATGGTAAAAAGCACGGGCGCCGAATACGTGATAATCGGTCATTCCGAAAGAAGGTCTTATTATCATGAAGACGACAAGCTCCTCAGCAAGAAAACCCAGCTGGCATTAAACAGCGGGCTGAAGGTCATTTTCTGTGTGGGTGAAGTAAAAAGCGAACGTGAGGAAGGGAAACATTTCATCATAGTGAAAAGGCAGCTCGAAGAAGGACTTTTCAATCTTACCGAAGAACAGATGAACAGCATCGTTGTTGCATATGAGCCTGTATGGGCAATCGGAACAGGGCTTACCGCATCACCCGATCAGGCCCAGGAAATGCACAAGCATATCAGGGATCTTGTTAAGGAAAAGTATGGAAACGATTGTGCAAAGAAGCTTCCCATCCTATACGGAGGAAGCTGCAAACCGTCAAATGCCGCCGAGATCTTTTCGAAACCCGATGTTGACGGCGGGCTCATCGGAGGTGCAGCTCTGAAGAAGGAAGATTTTGCCGGGATTGTTGAAGCTGTTAAGTAGATAACAAATGATCAAACGGATGTGAGAGGCAGGTCTGAGACCTGTCTCTACATCTGAATAACCAATTCTCATGCATCACCAATGGTAAAACGCCTGATCATTACCTGTATTTTCATGCAGGTTTTAATATCTGTTTCCCTGCATGGGCAGACCAGGTCGGCATTTACCGGTGATCAGACAAAATTCACAACTGAGCTGCGGGCTTTCATGGGACCCAACCTGAACGAAGTGCAGGCCGCGAACATGAATTCCTTCATCACAAAATGGGACAGCACAGCATTCAACCCGGAAGTGATGACAAGGATCGTGGATATATCAAGCCAGCTTTCCTCGCGCTTGATGAGACCCGTGCCTCATTTTGACAGTTACATTACAACACTGAATTATTTTGCGGAGTTTAAACGCCCGGGCGACGATTTCCGTAACTGGCTAGACGGGCTGAGCGAAATAGTATTCAGCCCCAGGTTCACAAATGATAAGGTTTACTCCTTCCTGAGGAATACCGCTTCAATGATAAAGGACAATACACTTTATGAATCAGCCAGCGTAAGATGGAAAGTCAAAAATTATAATCTGAAATTTCAGCACGATACCTTATTATTTGTTGATATCAGGGATGCAACTGTAACGTGCTATTCACAAAAGGACAGTACCGAAATCTACAATGTTACTGCAACATACTACCCTGAAAGTCAGCTTATTCTTGGAAAAAAGGGAATTGTAACATGGGAAAAGGCAGGCTATCCGCGGAACGATGTCTTTGCTGAAATAACCGATTACGTAATCAACACATCGAAAAGCAGCTTCTCAGTAGATTCGGCAAGGCTGATGCACAAAACATATTTCAAAGAACCTGTTCTGGGAGCGCTGACCGACCAACCCACAGGCTTCAGCTCAAAGGAAAAAGCAACATTCCCTAAATTCACTACTTATGCAACCAAGTTCCGCATCGAGGATCTGTACAAGGATGTTAATTATGAAGGCGGACTTTCATTTGAAGGAGCAAACGTCAAAGGAACAGGGACAAATTATATCCCTGCACACCTTACAATGTTCAGGAACGATACTCTTTATCTGAAAATAGGATCCAAGGAGTTCCTGTTTTCAAAAGCAACTATTAACAGCTCAGAAGCCTCACTGACTCTGTATCTCGAAAAAGATTCGATCTATCACACCAACCTCGGATTTTCATATATCACCGCAAACAGGCAGGTTAACATGTTTCGCACAAACAACCCTGTTTCCGGCAGTCCGTACTTTAACTCTTTTCATAATATCGACATGTATTTCGATTACCTCTCATGGAACATGAACGAATCGAAGATAATAATGTCGAGGCCGCGCGGAGCTGCACTCGGGCAGGCAAAATTCGAATCATCCTCTTTCTTTGTCAATGATTATTTTCTCAACCTGATGCGGCTCGATCAGTACCATCCGCTGAACAGGCTCGTAAAATTTGCTGAATATTATTATTCAGAGACATTCCCCGTCGCTGAATTTGCAAAATGGCTTAACAAATCGGAAGAATCCGTGACCGGATTGTGCATAGATATGGCAAATAAAGGATTCATATTTTACGACCGCATCAACAATGAAATAACAATTAAACAAAAAACCAAAGATTTTCTTGACTTCTATGCCAAACGAAAAGATTACGATGTATTGTCGATAAACAGCCAGACAAAGGCACCTGTCGACAATGCCTCGCTCGATCTTAAAAATTACCGGCTCACAATCAATGGCGTTCAGAATGTTTTCCTGAGCGATTCCCAGATGGTGGCTATTTATCCCTACAACCAGCAGATTGTGCTCGGGAAAAACCGGGATATCAATTTCGACGGTGTGGTTTCAGCAGGGCTCTTCACTGTCTTCGGGCATAATTTCACCTTCAGCTACGACACATTCAAGATCAGGCTTCAAAACATTGATTCAATAAGGATTGCCGTTGAAACAACCGAGAAAGATCAGTACGGGAACACTCTTATCAGGGATGTGGATAACCTCATCCAGCTGGGGACGGCGGAATTGTATATCGACAGGCCCGATAACAAGTCGGGGCTCAGAAGCCTTAAGCAATACCCGATAATCAATGCCGTTACCTACTCTTACATCTTTTACGACAAAATTCCGGGGCTTGAGGGTGTTTACCCGCAGAAGGACTTTTATTTCAGGATTGATCCTTTCACTTACGAGAATATCGACCATTATACCAATCAGGATATGAATCTCGAAGGTGAATTTTTCGGAGGGAACATCATTAAACCAATGAGACAATTCCTCACCATCCAGGAAAATAATTCATTGGGATTCAACATGGCTGTACCTGAAGAGGGTGTGGAAGTATACGGAAATAAAGGCGTGATTTACGAAAACCTGAACATGAGCAACAAGGGGCTTCTCGGAAGTGGTACATTGAGGCGCCTTACCTCCGAGACAAAGTCGGATGAGTTCAAATTCTACCCCGATTCAATGATTACGCGTGCAGCTTCTTTCAAAATAAACGAAGACCCGTCAGGAATCTTTCCAAATCTGACCGCCGAACAGGTTGATATCAAATGGCTCACCAACGATGACGAATGGCTGGCTGTCAGCTCACCAGGGAAGGACTTCAACATGTTCGGAAACGGAACCATACTGAACGGCAGCCTGAAAATGACTCCAAAGATGATGACCGGTCAGGGTGTCATTGACATGAACGATTCCCGAATCACCTCCAACAAGTTCAATTTTGCATCGAGCGCCATCAGGGCAGACACAGCGGACTATAATCTGAAATCAAGAACAACTTCAGGATATTCTTTTATTGCCGAGAATGCCAATACCGATATCAATTTCAGGGAAAACATGGCAAATTTCCGACTCAACACCGATTCGTCGATGGTGAAGTTTCCTGAGATACAATACATATGCACAATGACCAATTTTGCATATGACATGAGATCCAGGATACTGAACATGGAACAGCGCGGAAAATCCAACACCCGCATCCTTGGCCCGGAAGAATTGCTGAGGGTTGTTCCGTCAGTCATGGAGAAACCAACATTCTTTGCAACAAACAGTCTTTCGGATACAATTAAATTTTCTTCCTGGAAGGCAAGCTATAATCTTGATAAAGAATTAATTGTAGCTGAAAACATAAACTATATACCTGTTGCTGACGCTCTGATCCAGCCCGACAGCGGGAAAATAACTATCACACGAAGGGCTCAGATCCGGCAGATGAACAATGCCCTAATTGCAGTCAACAACAAGCACCTGCTTCATGATGCAAGTGTAACCATTGAAAATACGAAGCGTTATGCAGGAAGCGCTGTGTATGACTATGTTGATGAAAATAAGAATATCCAGCAGATCAACTTCCCGGAGCTGAATGTGGATACGCTGACAACTACAGCAAACGGGGTAATTCCTGTCAGCCAGAAATTCATGCTCAGCCCCGCATTCACCTTTGCAGGTGATGTTAAACTTAATGCCAGGCAGGATAATCTTACATTCACAGGTTCAGCAGGAATAAACAACAACTGTGATAAGATAAAGAGTTATAACATTAAGTTCAAGAGCGCAATCGATCCGCAAAAGATACTCATTCCTGTAAACGAGAAACCGCGTGACATCAACGACAATCCTGTGTTTTCAGGATCCTTCATAAGCGGGGATTCGCTTCTTATTTACCCTGCATTCCTTTCTGCGCAGAAATCATGGACAGATGCTGGTCTGGTGACTGCTTCCGGCTATCTTTACTATGACAAGGAGAAAAGCACCTATCTCATTTCCTCGCTCGAGAAAATTGCTGACCGGAAATTACCCGGCAACCTTGTGGCACTCGATAACAGCTTCTGTGTTCTTACAAGCGAAGGGAAAGTCAACTTTGGCGCAAAATTCGACCTTGTTAATCTCGCAAGCGCCGGAAATGTGACTCACACTGTCGACTCGGGCAAGGTGACAATCCAGGCTATCATGGGTCTTGATTTCTTCTTCTCACCCGAAGCTTTAACGATGATGGCTGATGAGCTTAAGCTCGTTCCGTCGTTAAAACCTGTGAACCTAAATTCAGAGCTGAATAACAAAGGCATGCAGGACCTCTTCGGATCGCAGGATGCAGCAAGGATAAAGGAAGAGATGAGCCTCTTTGGAACTTCGAGGAACCTCCCTAAAGAATTCAATTATAAAATTTTCCTGAACGATGTCAAGCTTGTCTGGAATGAATCGACATCATCGTTCAGGAGCGTCGGCAAGATCGGCATTGGTTTCGTGGGAAACCAGCCGATAAATCTTTATGTTGATGGCAATATTGAGATACAGAGGCGCAGATCGGGCGATATGATCGACATCTATCTGAAGGCCAATCAATCTACCTGGTATTACTTCTCATACATCAGGGGAGTTATGATGACTCAATCAGGGAACAACAGCTACAATTCGCTGATCGCCGATATGAAGGCGAGTGCAAGAAAGCATCCGGAATCATCGGTAAGGGTTCCATATTCATTTATGATCGCTGTCGAGGACAGGCTGGGCAGGTTCCTGAAGAGAATATCCACAGATGGCGCTTCTCCTGAAGAGGAAACTGTCAGATAACTACCCGGCCTCTTTCACCAAGCTCTATCAGCTCCATACCGTGAATTTCTTTCCCATCGATACTGAAGCGCACTGCTGTCATTATTTTATGGAATCCGGTGTAACCGGCTGCACCAGGGTTTACATAGAGGAATCCTCCCTTTTTGTCGTGCATGATCCTGGCAATGTGTGAATGACCGCAGATAAAAAGATCCGGTGGGTCAACATAGATCAGGCCTTTAATCCGTTGATCGTAATTCATTGGTGTGCCTCCTATATGCGTTATCCACACATCAACATCTTCAGCCTTGAAGCGCAGGTTCTCGTCGTAAACGCTTCTTACTGCTGTACCATCAATGTTTCCGTAAACTGCTCTGAATGTCCTGAAGGAGGAAAGCGCATCAGCAGTTTCAATATTTCCGATATCACCGGCATGCCATATTTCATCACAATCCGCGAAGAAATCGAATAATTTCGGATGTATCCACCCGTGAGTGTCGGAGAGTAAACCTATTTTCATGCTTAAAGGCTTTCGCAAATTTACCTACTTTTGCATAAAAGACGAAATATGCAGGTATTCTATGCACCAGGTATAAGCGGCGATGCACATGTTCTTGATGAAGCTGAGTCCAGGCACATCATAAGGGTGCTTCGCATGAGGACCGGCATGAAAGTGAAGCTAATAGACGGGAAGGGAAATCTTTTTGAAGGGGAAATAGATGATGATAATGCCAAAAAGTGCACAATAAGGATAACCGGTGTAAACAGGGATTATGAGAAAAGGAGCTACAGGCTTCATCTTGCCGTTTCACCTTTGAAAAATGCAGAACGGTTTGAATGGTTCGTGGAAAAAAGTGTTGAGATAGGTGTTGATGAGATTACACCTCTGATCTGTCATAATACTGAGAAACAATCAGTTAAGCCTGCAAGACTGAACACCATCATCGTTTCTGCGATGAAGCAATCAGTTAAGGCATACGGTACACGGCTGAATGACCCTGCTTATTTTAGTGATTTTATATCCGCAACTCATGCCGGCAATAAGCTGATCGCCCACTGCAATTCTTCATTTGGCCGAAGCAGCATCGGCGATGCATGCAGGAGAAATGAGGATGCGGTTATTCTGATAGGACCTGAAGGTGATTTTGCAGCTGAGGAAATCAGGACGGCACTTGAAAAAAATTTTACGGGAGTGCACCTGGGTAACAGCAGGTTAAGAACAGAAACAGCCGGAATAGTTGCCTGTCATTCGGTATATTTCTTAAACCAATAAAAAACACGGGAGAATCTTCCCGTGTCTTTGTTAATTCAGTTTCTTGACTTTCCAGATCAACTTATCTGTCAGATACCTTCCCGGTTCAACGCTTAGCTGCCCGAGAAATTCCCTCACATCGATAAATTCCGTATTCAGACCGTAGGCATCCTCATACAGGTCTATTTCGTCAACATCAATTTTGCTGTAAGAAATAAACTGGGTAAAATTAAAATCCATAGGCAAACCGTTTGTTTCTATGAAAACGGCCCCGCCGGAAAAATATTGTGCGATTGAATTGGTGTAATGTACAAGGTAAGCACAAAAGTCAATTGACTTCTGTGCCTGCCCGTTAACAGCTTAAAGACTATCCCAGTGTAAGGCTGATATTCTTCTCTTCCATCAGCTTTCTCATGTTAATAAGTGCGTACCTCATCCTTCCGAGAGCTGTGTTTATGCTTACCTGTGTTATATCAGCAATTTCCTTGAAGCTCAGTCCTGCGTAATGCCTTAGTATTACAACTTCCCTCTGGTCGTCTGGCAGGTGGCTTATCATCTTCCTGATATCCTGATGAATCTGTTTCTTAACCAATGTGTCCTCGACATTTTCCTCGGCAAACTGCTTCGAGTTGAAGATGTCGGATTCATAGTTGTCATTCGAGATGGTATTCATCTGCTTTACTCTCCTGAAGTGATCGATAATCAGGTTATGTGCGATCCGCATAACCCACGACAGGAATTTCCCGTTGTCGGAATATCTGCCGCATTTCACTGATTGTATCACTTTAAGAAAAGTATCCTGGAAGATATCTTCGGCAAGCGCCTGATCGCGTATATATAAACTTATATATGCGAAAACTTTGCTCTTATGACGTTTGATTAGCTTTTCAAAGCAGGACTGCTCACCTTTCACAAACTTGGTAAGAAGTTCGTAATCGGAAATTACATTTTTCATAACTCTCTCTTTAAATTAACTAGAGTAGAGATGTTGAATAGGCAGTCCTCCTTTTTTAGATTGGTTTGTATTCACAAAGAAACAAAAAAAATCATACGAATGTATTACTTTTGCACTTTTAAGAGAATTTTAACAT
>JBLNAO010000143.1:0-11251 GCA_050259395.1 Chloroflexota bacterium | reverse complement strand
ATGGCATTGTGCCTGGTGATTGCCATCAGGGTTGATGTAACTGCAATTGCCGATGCTATGTAGAAGATCAGGTTCATCAGTGTATAAGGCTTTTAAAATCAACCGGGGGCTCCTCATTTTCTCCTTCACCTTTGCCTTTCACCCCAAAATCAACTCCAGCAACTTTGTAAAAGTTATAACCATGATATTTCCCTTCTCCATTGATAAGAAGGTTCTCCTTCTCGTACACCATGTTCTGCCGTTCATACTCACCCATCTCGAAGTTGGGCGTAAGCTGAATGGCATACGTCGGGCAGGCCTCCTCGCAGAATCCGCAAAAGATGCATCTCGAGAAGTTGATCCTGAAGAATTCCGGGTATCTCCTGCCATTCTCGTCATTTGCTGCCTGAAGCGCTATGCAATCGACAGGACAGGCAGCTGCACACAGGTAACATGCCACGCATCTCTCGTTGCCATCGGGATCGCGTGAGAGGATTATCCTTCCCCTGAATCGTGGCGGCAGATCAGGCTTTTTCTCGGGATAACCCCGGGTTTCACGCCTGTGAAAAGCATGAAGGAAAGTGAGCCATATGCTTCTGAGAATGCTTATCATGGTGTATTGCGATATATCAATATTGCACCGGTTATCAGTATGTTAAGAAGGACAAGCGGAAGGAGTATCTTCCATCCGAACTCCATAAGCTGGTCGTATCGTGGCCTTGGAAGTGATGCTCTTATAAGTATGAAGAGGCAGATGAAAAAGAATGTCTTTATGAAGAGCCAGAAAGCAGGAGGGAGGAAGGCAGGACCAAGCCAGCCTCCGAAAAACATGGTAGCGATAAGAGCGGAAATAAGTGTTACACCCAGGTATTCGCCTACGAAGAACATGCCGAATTTCATTCCGGAGTATTCGGAATGGTATCCTGCAACGAGCTCTCCTTCAGCTTCAGGCAGGTCGAACGGGGTGCGGTGCGTTTCTGCCAGACCTGCTATGAAAAAGACGATGAAGCCGACGAACTGCGGAATGAAGAACCACACTTTTTTCTGTGCCAGCACTATGTCATTAAGACTGAAGCTGTCAGCCAGCATAACAACGCCTACAAGCGAAAGTCCCATGAAAACTTCGTAAGTAAGCATCTGTGCCGAAGCCCTCATGGAGCCAAGAAGCGAGTATTTGTTGTTTGACGCCCAGCCCCCGAGAACTATGCTGTAAACACCTATGGAAGAGTTTCCAAGAAAAAAAAGCAAAGCAATGTTCGAGTCAATTACAATGAAATTTTGTGTGAAAGGAATAACAGCAAAGGTCAGCATGATGGTTGCCATTACAATAGCAGGCGCTATGATGAACACGCCCTTATCCGCAAACGGGGGTATCCAGTCCTCCTTGAAAAATATCTTGAAGACATCGGCGAGCACCTGCATGAGGCCGAAGGGACCCACACGGTTTGGACCATACCTGTCCTGGAAGAGCGCAAGCAGCCTTCGTTCCACCCAGATGAGCCCTGCGGCTATCGTAAGCGGGATAAGGAGGACTCCAAGAACTATGAAGATGTATTTCATACTCAAATCAATTCTTTTCAATTCAGTGCTCACTTCGACGGGCTCAGTGAGCGATCTTCGGAAGGCTCACTTCGACAGGCTCAGTGAGCTTGGCAAGCTCAGTGAGCGGTACAGGTCACTGAGCTTGTCGAAGTGACCTCTCTTAATCGTCAAATATCCTTACTCCCGGATTGCCATCCTGTGGATCTCCACCAGGTTCTTCCAGGTATTTGTTGATAGCCTGGGGAGAGTTCCATCCAGGCGCCCAGTATTCGGGAACCAGCCACGATGAGGCCCTCTTGCTGTAACCTTCCATGCTGAAATTAAGCGGTGAATCACAATCTTCAGGCGGCTTTGGCTCGTGAACTGTTGTGTTGGCATTCATAGCAGTGCGACCGCTGTATCTTGAAGTCTGCCTTGCCACTTTCTCTCCGCCATACCTGAATCCGGCTCCGGGTGCTGCATCCCTGATTTTTGCATAAAATGGATATTCTTCAGAAAATGCTGCCGCGATATCATCAAACTTCTGCCATTCCATATCAGCTTTATCCGGCCATATCAATTCCGCAATCCATCTCCAGCCATCCTTTATTTCACCTGTACATGGAAGCACCCTGTAATACCTCTGGGCACGGCCTTCGTTGTTCACGAGGGTCCCGGTGGATTCTGCGAAGGTTCCTGAGGGCAGTATAATATCAGCCTTTACCGTGATGGCGTTTGCACTATGGTTAAGAACAATTATTTCTCCAACATTTTTCAATATACTATCAACCATCCAGGAATCAGATCTGTCATACAGGTCATTTTCGAGGATGATCAGGGTGTCGGTTTTTGTTTTGGAAACTGACAGCTCTTCGAAACTCTTTCCACCGAGCAGTGAAAGTCCGATGCTGTTGCAGTGAGGAACAATAACTGTCAGGGATACTTTTTTTCCTGATGCTGTCAGTGCGCCGGCGATCTTCTGTGCGGCAATGAGAATGCCCATATAACTATCCTTAGATCCGGCAACGATCAGCGGATTCTTTGATTCTGCAAGGAAGCCGGCCACTTTTGCGGCGGATTCTGCAAGGGATTTATCCTGTTTGCCCGGGGCAGGCTTCTTCATTATGCTGCCTGCAATGAGATTGCCGAAATTTTCAATCTCTCCGGCATTACCATGAAATGTTCCTGAAACAACATCATCGAATGTTGACGGACCGTATGTGGCAAGGAACAATGGACTATACACATTATGTGATATGTCCCTCACAGCAGCATCATTCCATTCCGGAATAGTGGCTCCCGCGGCAGTCTCAAACGACTTATTCCTCGTAGCCTGTCTTATTGCAAGGCCTAGCATGGGGGCTGTATCAACAGGATCGTCGCCTAGCACCAGGACTGCATCGCACTTCCCGATATCATTTAGTGAGGGAGTGTGGAATGCGTGCCCTTTCATCAGTTCGAGAGCCTTACCGGTGAACTCAAATTCTTTTCGGGAAATCCCGTGAAAGAAATTTTCTTTACCGACAAGCTTTTCGAGGGCGAAATTCGATTCGAGGGAAGCAGTGGGTGATCCTATCCCGGCAATCTTCTTCCCTCTTATTGCCGACTTAAGTGCATCATTTACACTTTCCGAAGGAATGTTGCCTGGTTCCATCGATTTGATGCTGACAAGCTTTAACCGGTCAGGATTGTTGATGTACTCGTAGCCGAACCTGCCTTTGTCGCATATGAAGTAACCATTCACCGCATGGTTGTATCTCGACCTGATCCGGCGTATCGTTCCATATCTTTCAGCCACAATAATGTTGCAACCTAGGCTGCAGTTGTTGCACACCGAAGGAGAATTTGTAAGGTCCCATTTTCGGGTGTAGTGTTGGCTCTGTGTCTTGTCTGTGAAGACCCCGGTTGGACAAACCTCAACAAGGTTGCCGCTAAAAATGCTTTCAAGCGGGCCATCCGTATGCCTGCCAAAATATACATGTGATGCTGAACCGAAGACGTGCAGGTCTTTTCCGCCTGCATAATCCCTGTAGTACCTCACGCACCTATAACACTGGATGCAGCGGTTCATCTCATGGTTGATGTATGGCCCGAGATACTGGTTCCGGTAAGTCCTCTTTTTAAAATTGTACCTCCTGTAATTGTGGCCAACAAGCACTGTCATGTCCTGGAGGTGACATTCACCTCCTTCATCGCATACCGGACAATCATGAGGATGGTTCTCCATCAGCGCTTCGATCACAGCTCTTCTGAAGGCGATCACTTCAGGATCATCGGTGGATATAATAAGCCCGTCCACTACAGGTTCCATGCACGACATTATGATCCTTCCTTCTTTGTCGTCGGCGTTCCTGTACTTCTTCACTGCACACTGCCTGCATGCACCAACGGAGCCCAGGGCAGGGTGATAGCAGAAATATGGTATATCGAAGCCAAGGGCCAGGCAGGTATGCAGCAGGTTAGTGCCGGGCTCGACCTCGTAATCTTTTCCGTTTATTCTGATCTTCACCATATCATTTCCAGGGACAGCGTTTTTCCTTAATATGCCTTAAAAAATCCTCACGGTAATATTTTATCCCGCTCTGCAGCGGTTCCATTGCTCCCGGTGCATGGGCACAGAAAGTATTTCCGGGCGCCATAAACCAGGTATGGAATTCAAGGATTTCAATATCTTCCTCCCGGGCAGTTCCTTCCTCAAACGAATTCAGTATCTTTTCACTCCAGGGCAAGCCTTCGCGGCACGGCGTGCACCACCCGCAGCTCTCGGCAGCAAAGAACCTGATGAGGTTCAGAATGAAGGCGACAGGACATGTGCGATCATCCATAATTATCATGGTTCCGGTTCCAAGCCTGCTTCCCTGAGCTCTCACTGAGGCAAAATCCATTTTAGTATCCAGATGGTCCGGGGTCATGAAATCAGTCGAGGCGCCGCCGGGGATTACCCCCGTCAATTTATAGCCATCCTGCATGCCTCCTGCGTATTTCTCAATGATCTCGCGCATAGGGATCCCCATGGGTAATTCCCAGAGTCCTGGTTTTTTAACCCTCCCGCTTGCACCGAATATCTTAGTTCCTCCCTCTTTTTCAGACATGCTCAGCTTCATGAACCAGTCCGTGCCTTTTTCAACAATATGAGGTATCCAGCAGAGGGTTTCAACGTTGTTCACAACTGTAGGGTGACCGAAAAGTCCCATCGTTGCAGGATAAGGTGGCTTGGCCCTGGGTATGCCTCGCTTGCCTTCGAGCGAGCTAAGCAGGGCAGTTTCTTCTCCGCAGATGTACCTCCCGGCGCTTGAGTGAAGATAGAGGTCGAGGCTGAAACCTGTGCCCATTATGTTTTTCCCGAGAAATCCGGCTTCATAAGCTTCTGCCAGTGCTTTGTGAATGATCTTTTCAGCTTTCTTGTAAGCCCATCTCATGAAGATGTAAGCTTTTTCCGCCCTAATAGCATACGCTGCAATTATCATTCCTGCAATGAGCTGGTGGGGATTTCCTTCCAGCAGAAACCTGTCTTTGAACGTGCCCGGTTCCATTTCATCGGCATTCGCAACCAGGTATCTCATCCTCGGGTCAGCTTCGGGAATCAGGCTCCATTTAAGTCCTGTAAGGAAGCCTGCTCCGCCGCGACCGGTCAATCCAGAAGCCTTGACAATGTTTATGACTTCGCCCGGCGACATCTCCTTCAGTGCCTTCCTGACACCTTCATAACCTCCTGCTTTATCGTATTCTTTTGCAGAAGGGGGAACCTTGTTCCTGATAATATAATCTGTCAGAGGAGCTTCCATTTCTACCGGTAACCGTTCAGAATATCGTCAATTTTCGAACTATCGAGATTATTGTAATGATCTTCATTTATCATCATTGCCGGGGCATGATCGCAATCGCCAAGGCATGAAACAGGAAGAAGCGTGAATCTCCCATCCTGTGTTGTTTCACCGAATTTTATCTTCAGCCTGTCAGATATATGCTTATACAATGTTTCATAGCCCATTATCATGCAGCTTACGCTATCGCAGACAAGGATGACATTCCTTCCGACAGGCTTCCTGTAAAGCCTTGTGTAGAACGTTGCTATGCCGTCAACTTCATCGACTGTGAGACCGAGCTCCGAAGCAACATCCGCAACCGCTTCGTCGGAGATCCATCCCCTGTGATTCTGGACGATCTTCAGTGCATCGATGCATACAGCGCCCCTGTACGGGTACAGCTTCAACTCTTCATTTATCTCTTTTCTTTCAGCTTCACTAAGCATACTTATAATAATTACCTGTCCAGATCGGACAATATAAAATCTATTGCTCCCAGGATCGACAAGAGATCAGCTACTGTATAACCTTTTGCAATGAGCGGAATCATCTGCACATGCGCGAAGGTAGGGGTGCGGATCCTCGACCGGTACGATGCAGTTCCTCCATCGCTTACGAGGTAATATCCGTTGCTTCCCCTGGAAGTCTCGAATGGAACCATTGCTTCACCGGCAGGGATTACAGGTCCCCAGCTAACTCCGAGAAAATGATGGATGAGAGTCTCGATATCCTGCATCGTTCTTTCCTTCCTGGGAGGTGTGGTAAGAGGATGATCAGACTTGTACTCACCTGCAGGCATGTTATTCACGCATTGCTGAAGTATCCGGAGGCTCTGCCGCATCTCTTCCATCCTTACGATGGTCCTGTCGAAACAGTCGCCGTTACTTCCGACCGGAACCTCGAAGTCGAAGTTGTCATAGCCTGAATAGGGCCTTTTTTTCCTGTAATCCCAATCAATACCTGTTGATCGCAATCCGGGGCCCGTCACACCCCATTCGACAGCTTCTTGTGCCGTATAGGCTCCGATGCCGATTGTCCTGCCCTTGAAGATCCTGTTCTTCACAATGGCACTGTTGATCTCTTTGATCGTTTTCGGAAAGTAATCGATGAATTCCTGCACCATTTCTTTCCAGCCGTCAGGGAGATCGTGTGCCACACCGCCAATCCTGAACCATGATGGATGCATCCGTGCTCCCGTTATTGCCTGCACGATGTCGAACACCCTTTCCCTGTCGTTGAATGCAAAGAACACCGGGGACATCTGCCCGAGGTCCTGGGCGTAGGTTCCAAGGAAGACCAGATGGCTCTGTATCCTGTAAAGCTCGTTGAGCATTACCCTTATTGTGTTGGCCCTGTCGGGGACTTTGATGCCGGCCAGCTTTTCGACCGAGAGAAGATAGGCATGATTGTTAAGCGTGCCTCCGAGATAGTCGACACGGTCTGTGTAAGGAATATAGGTATGCCATGTCTGTCTTTCGCCCATTTTTTCAGCACCCCGGTGGTGAAACCCGATATCGGGTACCACATCCATAATGTCCTCTCCGTCGAGTTGCAGAACCAGTCTCAGAAGCCCGTGTGTTCCAGGGTGTTGCGGACCAATATTGATAAACATGAAATCTGTTTCTGCTGTTCCGGTCTTAAGCCCGAAATCTTCAGGTTTGAACCTGAATTCATCTTCAGCAATATCGCGCATCTGTTCGTCAAGCACGAACTGGCCGAGTTCTGTTGCCCTCGCTGGGTATTCTTTCCTCAGCGGATGTCCGTGCCATGACCGGGGCATGAGTATCCGGCGAAGATCGGGATGGCCTGTGAATGTAATGCCGAACATGTCGTAAACTTCACGCTCGTACCAGTTAGCTGACGGCCAGATGTCAGTTATGCTTTTCACTGAAGGAGACTCCCCGGCAAGAGGCACCTTTATTCTGATGTCCTCGTTCCTTTCGAGTGAAGTGAGGTGATAAACGATTGTAAAATCGGCAGTCATGCCGGTCCGGCCAGACCTTCTTCTTTCATCTATTGCCGTAAGGTCATAAAGCATCCGGAAAGGTTTGTCAACACTGTTCTTCAGGTATCGTAACATTGAAGTAGCTCCATCGGATGAAACCCATAAGGTCAGCACACCGTCAGCAGAATCCTGGACAGAAAGAATGATCTTCTCGTCGAATTTTTCCTTTAAAGCTGAAAGAAGGGTTATGCTGTCCATTTCCTTTCTCAGATATTACCGGGATGTTTCATCATGTCGGGTGGAGTGAGCTTTGTCATTGCCATCCGTTCATCATTCTTGATGTCGCGCAACGAGACCTTATCGGGTTTGAGCACTCCCTGGGGGCCAACAACCCAGCTGAGCGGTCTCCTTTCATTTCCTACAAGATCACGGAGAAGCAGAAGTCCTTCGAGAAAGGTGTCGGGCCTTGGGGGGCAACCCTGGACGTATACATCGACAGGCAGAAACTTGTCGACACCCTGTACCACGCTGTAGATATCGTACATGCCGCCGGAGTTGGCGCAGGAGCCCATCGAGATTACCCACCTTGGCTCCATCATCTGCTCATACAGCTTCTTAATCACAGGAGCCATTTTGATAAATACGGTTCCCGCTATCACCATCATATCCGCTTCCCTTGGAGTTCCCCTTATCACTTCACCGCCAAAGCGTGCAATGTCGTACCGGCTTGTTATTGCAGTCGCCATTTCGACATAGCAGCAGGAAAGTCCGAAGTTGAAAGGCCAGAGGGAATTCTTCCTTCCCCAGGCAAGAATGTCCTGCAGACTGGTGAAGAGAATTGACCGGCCGGCAATATTATCTGGTTTATCGAGGGTCATCGGTAAGTTTGTTTTTGTTCTTCAGAATCGTTTTCCCATCTGGCCCGAAATCGAGGGCTTTGATTCCTATTTCATATATGAGAACTGCAATAAGGATTCCTATGAAGACGGCAATGGCAATGTATCCGGTGAAGCCAAGCTCGCGGAATGAGGCGGCCCATACCAGTATAAAGACAGAGTCGAGGTCGAAGATGACGAAGAAGATTGCGATCAGGTAAAAATGTGAAGAGAAACGTAAACGGGCATTCCCGGTTGGTGGCATACCGGATTCATATGGCTCGTCGGTATCTCTTTCGTTATGCCTTTCTCCCAGAATGTAAGACAATCCGATCATCAGGCCGACGATGAGCAGAACAGCAGTCGCATAGAGCAGGAACGGCCAGAATCTGATTACCTGTAAAAACATTTGGAGTTTGTATGAAATTTCCTGAACAGGTTAACAAAATTAATCAAATTCAGCATCAAAAACAAGGCGGAAAATCTCGAATATCGATTTATAATTTCTGATTGAAACCCCGGGAAATTACGTTTTTTACAAATCCGAAGTCCCCAAAATCCGGAATGCGAAATTTTTCAAATTGATGAAATCTTTTCACAAAAACTGCGAACGAAACACCCTTTACGTTTGTTTAAGAGGAAGCCCTTAATTAGCTGTCATTCTTATAATTTTTTCGAATTTCGGTATGTGAATTTCGGATGTAAAGCGACACAAATCTTATTGATCCTTGGCGTTTGAATATAAAATCATTGTATGAAGATTTTTATTATCGATGATGATGAAATCAGCATTGAGCTCAGCAGGATAATTCTTAACATGTCTGATGTGGAGGATGTTGATTACCGGGGATCGGGAAGGGAGGCGATAAAATATCTCGACGATTGTTTTAAGAGGGAGGCTTTCCCTGACCTGATATTTCTCGACATCAATTTACCCGGCATGGATGGTTTTGCTTTCATCAGCCATTATGAAGCGCATTATAAAAACTTCTTTCCGGATACAGGAATCGTCCTGCTCACCAACTCAGTGACTGAAGATGACAGGTACAGGGCCGAGAATTACGATTCGGTAATCGATTTCATGAGCAAGCCCCTGACATCGAATAACCTTGATGAACTGATGAAGACCCTCAGGAACAGGAGCTGATTACAGTTTCTTGATGTTCTTCTGAAGCTCCCGCAATTCACTCATCATATCTGTAAGGATTTTGTGGTTCTGGTCGGTAAACCGGGCCGTTACATATTGGGTATAAAGCTCAAGGTTTCCCTCAACGCTTGTCAGTCCTGTGTCTTTAAGGAAATCCTCTTTGAATTCAAAAAACCTGCTGCGTGATCCGATGAACACCATAATTTTAAATATTAGAGTTTAAGTAAAGATAATATAAAAAGGTGTAAGGGTGTAAGGGCGTAGGCGTACGGGCCTTGCAGTTATTTGTTGTTTTGTTGCACGATTCTGCTTATTGTGAAACAAAACAACTTTTCCCATGTTTCCCGTTTACAGGAAACTGATCTGTCAATTTATTAATTAATAAGCGAAAGATGAAAACTAAAAATGTTGCAGGAGTGATGGCTTTTGTTGTCTTCCTGATGGCTGCATCTGTTATGAATGCACAGGTAAACCAGCCAGTGAGGGACAAAGAAAGCCAGGGTATGGGAAAAGGTATGGGGATGGGAAGCGGTTCAATGGCGGAATGCATGAACCAGATTGCTGCTGACAGCACAATGCGAAATGAGATGTTCACAAAGCTCCTTGATAAAACGAAAGGCGATACGACAGCCATGAAGCAGATGTGCCGTCAGATGATGAACAATCCCGATATGCATGTGATGATGATGGAGATGATGCACAAGGAAGGATCAGGTGGAATGGGCGGTGGAATGAGAAACAGTGACATGAAGCATGAAATGGAAGATCAGATGGGCGATACCGCAACCATGAAGATGCCAAAAATGCCCTGATCAAAGTCAACTCTCTGATCAGGATAAGAATGGCTGAGATATTATCCTGAAAAATTTGATCATTCAGAATCGCCAAGTGCCTTGCTTACATCGGCGGGAGTATTGAACTTATTTGTTTTTATCTGCCCGAGCATGGAGATCACATCATCTGTGGCCTGATTCTTTTGTGCCTGTTTTATGAGCTCTTCTTTCGAGGTGGGGTAATTCATTCCTTTTAAATATTTCTGTACCTGGATAGGTGCTATTTTGACTCGTGCCATAATAATTCAGATTTTAGTTTATAAAATCTAACATGAGCCGATTGGGAAAGTTCAATCCGGGAATGGGAAGCTCTTAAGGTAGCTGATTGATCAGCAGTATCTCATGAATATGTAAGTTTTACTCTCCTTCAAAATCCCTAAAGCTTTCTCCATCAGCCTTAAAATCCGTTTGCTTTTGAGGTTAAAAAGACATACTCTGTCTGTGTATTTGTCATTCTTTATCGGAGGGGCGTCGGACACTCCCGGGGTAAGCGAAATACCAAGATTTCTGAGGGTCTCAATCATTTCACAATGCATTTCGATCTCCTGCATGCCTTTCCCTTTCAGGAGGTCAGCTTCCGAAGAAGCCAGCTCTACCTGTTCCCTGAATTCATCAGATTTGCTCATCATGTCGAATGCGAAATGAAGACTTTCATAATAATTCTCGGGAGCCACATCGGCCATGGCGTATTTTTTCCTGGGCTTCACTTTATCCAGGTTCAACATGAACTCATCCCACTTCCCCTTGCGGTCGAGTTCCTTAAAAATCAGGTCTAGTTCAATACTTATTTCTGCGGCAACATTCTCTATTTCAAATAATTTGACAGATAACTGCTTCTCCTCAAAGCTTTTGGTTCTCATGAATTTATTCTCGTATTAAATTTTAGCGGGAGTAAATGATTTTGGACGGTCCAATATCCGGAAAAACAACGGAAATTTCCAAACAAAATTGTAAAATAATTTTTAAGCTTCAATTTAGAACTGGTTAACTGGTTTCAACCAAAATTTATGCATGCGGCATGAGTGGTGTATTTTTGTCATACAGCGGGAATGCATAGAAACTTATTTTACCTATTTGTTCATATATTTATCCTCTTCAAATTATAATATTATTCATGAAAAATCTATACAGGCTTTATGCAATAA
>JBLNAO010000142.1:0-5492 GCA_050259395.1 Chloroflexota bacterium | reverse complement strand
GAAAATCTCGGGATCCACGTCCCAGGGAATGATTAAGAGATGCATGCGCTCGTTGATTTAGTCCAAAGGTAAGAATTATTTTGAAGGCGAAACACCTTCGCTGAAGCTACGGTGTTCGAAGACCACCTTCGCTAAAGCTACTGTGTTCGAAGACCATCTTCGCTGAAGCTACGGCGGTCGAAGCAGCCATCTTACCGTGATTTTGAGCGCCTCTTCGAATGGGGTTATGCTATACGATAAATCTTTAATGGCTTTGTTGCTGCTCATGATCCAGTTCTGCAGGTATTTGTCAATCCAGTCCCCTGAAATAAGTGCCGGCTTACCGACCACAGACCCTGCCGATTCACTAATCCTGGCTGCCATCTTCATGGCTGATTCACTAAGCCTGATCATCCTTCTTTTCCTGCCATAAGCGCGGCCAAGCTCATCGAACAGACTTTCAAATGACACATTTTCACCGCCCAGTATGTATCTTTCCCCTCCCTTGCCATGCTGTGCTGCAAGTATATGGCCTTTCACCACGTCGTCGATGAAAGCATAATTGCCAATTGCTGTTCCGTCGCCAGGAATGATCCTCCAGAGCCCTGCGCCGTAGAGCTTTATTATTCTTGTCACTGAATTACTCATGCCGAGCTTGCCCGGACCGAAAATTCGTGTGGGATTCACAATGACTATCTCAGTGAGCGTTGTCGAAGATGACATTGCAATCTTCTCTGCTTCGGCCTTTGTTTTTTCATATTCGGTGTTATATTCAATGTTCCTGTTTGTCTCCTCGCCTACAGGCATACCATCCCTTGAAAATCCCATTGTCCCGGCAGTAGAGGTGAAAACAACTTTCCTTACACCCGAAGCTTTTGCTGCTTCGATTACATTCCTTGTTCCTTCAACATTTGTCATGAAAGGTAAATCCTTATCGAGCGAAGTTGGTTTGGCATAAGCTGCAAGGTGAAAGACCCAGTCGGAACCATCCATTCCAGCCTTCATCTTTTCCTTTTCGGAGATGTCTCCGGCGAGGATCTTTATGCCTTTATTACTGAACCCGTCTGCCGCCTTCGGGTTCCTTGCAATTATGGTCACCTGGTGTCCCCCGAGAGCAAGAGCATTTGTAAGATGTGTGCCTGTAAACCCCGAGGCTCCGGTAAGGAATACTTTCATGATAATAAAGTTAGCATTACATCGTTGAGGTATGAATAAAAAATGATGTAAGTTTGTAAAATTCAATTCCTGTACCTGTTTTATGAACAAAAAAACGGCTCGACAGTTTGCTATCCTGCTGATCTTTATGATCGTAGCTGCATGTGCAAAGATCAGCGCACCTGGCGGCGGAACCAGGGACAGGATTCCTCCGAAAGTAGTGGAAAGTTCGCCTGAGAACGGTGCCGTGAATTTCAAGGGTAGTGAAATATCGGTCACTTTTGACGAATATGTTACCCTGAACAACATAAACGACAAATTCATGGTTTCTCCGCCCATGAAGAAGAAGCCACGTGTTTACACAAGAGGAAAAAGTGTGAGGGTGGAATACGAGGATGAGCTCCGGGACAGTACCACCTATACGTTCTACTTCATGGATGCAATAAGAGACCTCAACGAAGGGAATATTTTACCCAACTACAGGATAGCTTTTTCAACCGGGCCGTCGATAGATTCACTTTCCGTAACAGGTAACGTTTATGTATCGCCCACCCTTAACATGCCGGAAGCAACTTCTGTGCTTCTCTACCGCAACCGGGAAGATACGGCTGTGGTGAAGCTTTTCCCGGATTATCTTTCGAGGATTGACGAAACAGGGTATTTCAGGATAGACAACGTGCGGGAAGGGGTATACAAGCTATATGCTCTGAAGGATGAGGACAACAGCAAGAATTACAACAGGGTGGAGGAGCCATTCGGATTTCTCGATACGGTTATAACAGTCACTCCGGAATATAACTTCCTGCCACCTGAGCCCGATACGCTGATGCTGCCGCTGCTCACCAGCAAAAAGAAACCTGCACCGGCACCCGTCAGGGTTACAAAGACTGCCGCATCGGCTGCAGCAGCAAAAAAGGCGGAAGAGGAACTGATCCCGGTGAAAGAAGGCCAGCACAGGATAATATTGTTTGCGGCCCAAAAAACTGCCCGCTATCTATCCAACAGCTCGAGAACAAAAAGTTACAAGCTGACCTACATTTTATCGGTGCCTCCCGATACAATGGATTTCAGCTTCAGGATGCAGGATGTACCCGAAGACAAGTACTTCATTGAAACGACCCCCTACCGCGATACGGTGACAGTGTGGATAACTGACAGCACTGTATATTCGCAGACCACCCTGCAGACCATTTTGAAATATCCCTTCACCGACACATTGGGTATTCACGGGTATAAGGAAGATACAATCCCGATGAGATTTACTTTTCCCCGTGCAACACGGGGTGTGACAAAGAAAGCTATGCTGGCTCTTCAGAACAATATAACAGGCGGAGCTCTCAAACCCGGTCATAAAGTTGTCTTCACCTCGGAAACACCGCTGAAAGCTCCCGACACGAGCCTCATAAGGCTTTATGAAATTGCCGAGAAAAAACAGCTGAAGCAGACTTATTCGTTGCTGCGCGATTCTTCATATTCCGGAAAGCTGACCCTGGAAACCAAACTGACCCCGGGAAAGCAATATCTTTTCATTGCCGATTCAGCCTCGATCAGCGACATTTACAATGTTCATGTTGATTCCACTGCCATAAAGTTTTCGGTGAGGGAAGCGTCATCATACAGCAAGCTCGAGCTCGACATAAGCAATTCGGGAGGCCATTGCATAATCGAATTGCTCGACAATACGGAAAAGCTTCTGGCCAGGTCGTTCATTGAAGGCGACGGCAAGCTTGTCTTCCAGCTTCTCGAGAAAGGAACTTACAGGATAAGAGCCATTTCAGATATTAACGGTGATGGCAAATGGACCACCGGCGATTATTTTGAACACAGGCAGCCGGAGCCGGTGACTTATTTCCCTAAGGAGCTCGAAATTCCTGAAGGATGGGATGCGAACGAGAAATGGGATATGAGTCAGAAAAACTTCAAGCCGCAGCGTTTAAGACCAAAACCAAAAACCCAATAATAACTAACCAAATCTAATAACTTTCAAATATGAAGGAAGTAGTAGCAGGAGTAGACATAGGTGGAACCAATACCGTCTTCGGGCTGGTTGACAGATCAGGCAACATTGCTGCAGAAGGATCTCTTATAACGACGGATTTTCCAAAAATCAATGATTTCGTTAACTCACTTGCCGATGGCATCAGCAAACTGCTGAAGGCTGATTCCGGCCTTAAGCTTATTGCCATAGGGATCGGCGCGCCAAACGCAAACTATCACAAGGGCACTATCGAGCTTGCTCCCAATCTTGCATGGAAAGGGATCGTCCCCCTTGCCGACCTGGTTGAGGCAAAGATGCATGTTCCGGTTAAGATCACAAATGATGCGAATGCGGCAGCACTCGGGGAGATGATCTTCGGTAGTGCAAAAGGAATGAAAGATTTCATCATCCTTACTCTTGGGACTGGGACCGGAAGCGGTATTGTAATCAACGGACAGGTTGTTTACGGTCACACAGGGTTTGCAGGAGAACTGGGTCACGTTACAATTGTTCCCGGTGGCAGATTATGCGGCTGCGGAAAGAAAGGCTGCTATGAAACGTACGCATCCGCCACGGGCATTGTCAAGACCGCACTGGAGCTTATGGCCGATACACGCGACGAATCGCCGCTCAGGGACGTTGCTCCCTCGAAGCTCACATCAAAAATGATTGCACAGGCAGCTGCCAAGAACGATCCGATAGCTGTAAAGGCAATGGAGTTCACGGCAGAAAAGCTGGGCTTTGGCATAATGAACATGATAACCTTCTCGAGCCCGCAGGCCATTTTCCTTTTTGGCGGACTTGCAGGAGCAGGTGAAATGCTGTTTGCACCCGTGAGAAAATATGTGGATGCCAATGTGATGCCGATATTCAGGGGCACTTACCAGATACTTCCCTCTGGCATACCCGAGAATAATGCAGCTGTACTGGGATCAGCAGCTCTTGCCTGGAACGAGGTTAAGTAAGTGATATTTTTGAACGAAGAATAATTTATTGTAAATTGCTGTACTTTTTGGTTCTCAAAGTTCCGAAGTAAAAAGATAAATGATATGAAAGTAGCAGAAGCACGTAAGACGGAGCTTAAAAATCAGATTCCACAATTGGAGGAATTATCCCTTCTGATGGATAAGGAGAAACGTTATGATGTCGACACACTTAACTGGAGGGGTTATGATTACAGGCCTGAAGTGAAATTCGCCGTTGCATACAGCGACAAAGAAATTTTTCTTAAATATTTTGTAAAGGAAGAATGCTTTAAAGCTGAATGGACTGATTCGAACCAGAATGTCTATGAAGATTCCTGCGTCGAGTTCTTTGTTTCTCCCGAAAATGACGGGCTTTACTACAATTTCGAATTCAACGGTATCGGCACCTGCCTGCTTGGTTCCGGCCATGGCAGAGCCGATACCAAAAGAGCAGATCCGGCAATCATTTCAAAGATCAGAAGGCTTCCCTCCTCAGGTACGAATCCTGTAAAAAAAGAGAGAAAAGGGGAGATCAGCTGGACACTCACTGTCGCAATTCCTTTCGGTGTCTTTTTTCATCATAAGATCAATGACCTGAAAGGTAAAACTGTGAGGGCAAACTTTTACAAATGCGGTGACATGCTGAGCGTTCCGCATTATGTAACCTGGAATCCGATCGCAACTGAGAATCCAGATTATCACCGGCCGGAGTATTTCGGTGAACTAAAGTTTGTCTGAAAAGGAAAAAGTCGCAGCGTAGCGTAGACCGACCGACGAAAGGAGCGTCGGGGGAAAAAGGAAAAAGAGAAAAGGGAAAAGAAATAAAATATTCACTTCCCCGCAGGGGATCAAGTTTTGTAGACATGATAAAAGGCAACGCACTTATAGGACAGTCAGGCGGACCCACATCGGTGATCAACTCGAGCCTGGCAGGAGTAATCGATGCTGTGATGGCATCGAAATCCGTGGGAGAATTATATGGCATGAATTACGGAATTGAAGGATTCATGCAGGAATGGCTCTTCGACCTTGGAAAACAACCCCGGAAGGTAATCGAAGGTTTGCGCCATACACCCTCATCGGCTCTCGGTTCATCGAGGCACAAGGTGCAGGAACAGGATCTGCCTGTAATCCTTAACGTGCTGAAGAAATATAATATAAAGTATTTCTTCCTCATCGGGGGGAACGATACGATGGATACAATCCACCGTGTTGAGGCATATTGCCGCAGCATGAATTACGAACTCACCGGGGTGGGCATTCCGAAAACAGTCGACAACGACCTTTTCGGAACGGATCATACTCCCGGTTTCGCTTCGGCTGCGAAATCCAACATCCTCAATGTGATGCAGGCAGGTATTCTTGCACGCGACATGCAGAAGGTCGACAAGTTCGTCATCTACCAGACAATCGGC
>JBLNAO010000141.1:0-24464 GCA_050259395.1 Chloroflexota bacterium | reverse complement strand
TTGCACAATCCGTATGGGCTGTCATCCTGCTGCTCTTCTGGGGAACATTCGAAGATCTGATTACTTATACGGTTTCCGTGGAATGGATATTTTTCACTCTCGCAGCAGCCGGAATATTCATCTTCAGGAAAAAAATGAAAACTGCCTCGAGGCCATACAAAACTTTCGGTTATCCGGTCACTCCCCTGATCTTCATTATAATCAACATCTGGTTCATCGTAAACATAACTATAAACAAGCCTCTTCATATGGGAATAGGTATTGTTTTTTTGCTGTTGGGAGTGCCGGTTTACATATTTTTTAAAAGAAAAAACAAAGCTCTATAACCTGATAATGAAAGATATTTCCTGGATCATCAACCATCTTGGCGAGGAACGTGAAAGCTATTTCAATGCCGTAACACCTCCCATATTTCAGACAAGCAACTTCGCGTTCAGCGATGTTGAATCGCTCAGACACGCTCTTATTAACGAGAAAACAAGCCTCCTGTACTCGAGAGGGAACAACCCGACACTCGACATCCTCTGCAAAAAAATCGCAGCTCTCGAAGGCACTGAGGAAGCGCTTGCAATGGCCAGCGGGATGGCTGCAATCTCCTCTGCTGTAATTGCATTCGTCAATTACGGTGATCATATCGTGAGTGTAAATAACAATTACAGCTGGACCAATATTCTCATGACGAGGTTCCTTCCACGTTTCGGCGTGGAGACAACCTTTGTCGACGGACGCGATCCGGAGAATTTCAGGAAAGCAATCAGAAAGAATACAAAGATCATTTATCTCGAAAGTCCGAACACCCTCACTTTCGACCTTCAGGACATTGAGGCAGTCGCTGATATTGCACGCTCAGCAGGAATCACCACCCTCATTGACAACAGCTATTCTTCTCCTCTTAACCAGTCGCCGGCGGCGATGGGGATAGATATCGTGCTTCATTCGGCAAGCAAATACCTGGGAGGCCACAGCGATATCGTTGCCGGCATGATCTGCGGATCGGCGGAGAACATTGCTAGGATTTTCTGCAGCGAATACCAGGGTTTGGGAGGAATTATATCACCCTTCAATGCCTGGCTCATGCTGAGAGGATTGAGAACCCTGCCTGCAAGGATCGACAGGATAGCTTCAACAACATCTGTTGTTCTCGATTTTCTCGAAAATGAGCCATTGATAACAGAAGTGCTTCACCCGCTTTCAAAAAAACACCCGCAGTATGAGCTGGCAAAAAAACAAATGTCAAAGCCGGCCGGATTATTTTCAGTCAGGCTGGCGGCAACGGAAAAGGATAAAATTGAAAGGTTTGTGAACAGCCTGAAACAGTTTATCATTGGAGTGTCGTGGGGTGGGCATGAGTCACTTGTTTTTCCCGCGCTGGCATTTGACGATAAAAGAACCAGGGAGGGATATTCAAATAACCTCGTAAGATTCTATATCGGGCTGGATGACCCGGATTGTCTAATCGCAGACCTGAAGCAGGCTCTCGGAAAGCTCAGTTAGTCCTGATAAAATTGAATGGCACGTCGAGAACGGAGGAGAAATATTCACCCCGTTCCAGGATATCCTCATCGCCATCCTCGTAGTACCAGTTGAAAACGAATTTCTTGTCTTTCAGCGATACGTAAGTGACTTTCTGGAGAAGGTGAATAAAGACTTTGGCGCTGGCGCTGTTGAAATATTCCAGCATCATGTCCACCTGGGTCATTTCAGCCGGCATCTCAATGTAATCCGTTATCCATTGTTCAATCGGCATGAAGAACTCTGTCACATTCTCATGAATGGATCGTCCCCTTATCCTGATCACTCCATCGGGATTCAGAACTACCTCTGGGGTGTTCTTTGTGGCAGTTAACCTCAGTTCTTTCATACGATCCCCTAAAATACAAAAATTTAATATGATACCGCGGGAACAGAATTTTTTAAATTTAATACCTGGCCAACGGGGCAATTTCATGTCCCGAAAACTCCTTCCTCAGGTACTTATAATAAGCTGTTATACCGATCATTGCAGCATTATCTGTCGTGTACCTGAATTCGGGGATAAAAAGATTCCATCCTCTTTTTACGGCTTCGGCACTGATGGCACTTCTCAGCCCTGAGTTGGCTGAAACTCCTCCTGCGATGCCGACATCCCTGATCCCGGTTATTTCGGCTGCCCTTACCAGCTTCCCCATCAGCATATCTATTATAACATGCTGTAATGATGCACAAAGGTCTGCTTTATTTTTTTCGATGAAGTCAGGATCTTCCTTTATCCTGTCCCGAAGAAAATAGAGAAAGCTTGTTTTAAGTCCGCTGAAGCTGAAATCGAGTCCCTTTACATGAGGCTTTGCGAACTTAAACGCATGCATGTTGCCTTCCTTTGCCAGCTTGTCAATTAGCGGTCCGGATGGATAAGGGAAGCCCATCACTTTGCCGCATTTGTCGAAGGCTTCACCCGCGGCATCATCGATTGTGTTTCCGAGCACTTCCATCTCGAGATGGCTCTTAAGCACAACAATCCTGGTATGTCCCCCTGAAACAATAAGGCAGAGAAATGGAAATGAAGGCAAGCTGTTTTTCTTGTCTTTTTCAAGAATGAAATGAGCAAGGACATGAGCCTGAAGATGATTCACTTCAATCAGCGGAATTCCAAGCGCAAGGGCAAAACCCTTGGCGAAGGATGTCCCGACCAGCAGGGATCCCAGCAACCCGGGGCCTCGCGTAAAACCGACTGCATCAATCTCCTCCTTGTTTATTTCTGACCTTGAAAGTGCCTGCTGGACCACAGGAACAATGTTTGATTGGTGAGCACGTGACGCCAGTTCGGGTACCACTCCTCCGTAAGACATGTGAATATCCTGATTGGCTATGAGGTTCGAGAGGGCATATCCGTCCCGTATAACAGCTGCTGATGTATCGTCGCACGATGATTCTATTGCCAGAATTGTAATTGCCATAAAAATTTAACTTTCAGGCTTTATGAATGTTCAAAAATACTGCGTTTTTCGGATTTCTCATTGTTGGTACACTATTTGGGGTGCTTAATTGTTATTATCTTTAAACCCGCAGAGTCGCGGAGATCAATGGGCATAGTCATTAAGAGATGGATCAGGATTTTACTGGTCGTTATGTTAATCCTCATAGCGATACCTGTGCTTCTCTACAGCACAATCCAGATCCCGGGGGTACAGACTCTTGTCGTCAGGGAGCTCACAAGAAGACTTTCAGAAAAGCTGCAATCGGAAATATCCATAGGAAGAGTAGATTACAGGTTCTTCAATAAAATTGCCCTAAGCGAAGTGCTGTTCCTCGACAGGAACAGGGACACCCTGCTCTATGCTGAGAAAATATCTGCCGGACTGAGAAAAATGGATCTTAAAGGCAGGATAATCGGTCTGGGCAAAGTAAATCTCACGCGGCCTGATTTCGACATGATCACAGATTCGACAGGAACAATGAATCTTAACTGGTACATTGAACAGCTGCGATCAGGGAATAAGGATTCAACAGGAGGCGCACTGAATTTTTCAATTGACAGGGTGGACATCACCGACGGGCATTTTTCACTTCAGAACAGGTCGGCTGAGAAAAAGGAACGCGGAATCAAAGTTGATTTTTCAGATATGGACCTCAACAGACTGAGCGGCACTGTTGAGGATTTTCACATTGATGGCGACACCACTTCGTTCAGTGTTTATGACCTGGCTTTTACTGAAAAAAGCGGTTTCAGGGTCAAGAGGATGAGCAGCAAGGTCAAGCTGTCGGGAACAAATATAGTCCTTGAATCCTCGCTCATCAACTGTGATTCGAGCACCCTGAATATCAACCATCTTGCAATTAAAGCAGATTCTTCGGCTGCCTTCCGGAACTTCATGGATGAAGTCAGGCTGGAGATCTCAATGGAAAAATCGATTATCAGCTCTGCGGATCTTCGTTATTTCGCACCGTTGCCTGAAAGTCTCGATCAATCTGTAGTTCTTTCCGGCAAGTTTACCGGGACAATTGCGGAGCTGAGAGGAAGGAACGTCAATATTGAATATGGCGAAAGAACTTTCCTCGATTTTGATTTCGATATCTCCGGTCTTCCTGATATCAACAACGCATTCATCTACCTGGGATTCAATGATTTCAGGACCAATGCATCTGATTTAAAGAAGATACCTTTGAAAGAGGGGAAGAAGCTCATTCTACCGGACTTTCTTTACAAACTTGGAGACATCACATTCGACGGAAGCTTCTCAGGATTCACAACTGATTTCGTAACATACGGTGAATTCTCTACTTCGAAAGGCAGCGTCAGAACAGATATTTCACTAAGGCCTGAAAAGAACAAGCAATACAGGATGCGGGGACTTATAAGCGGAGAGAATATCGATCTGGGGGAACTGTCTGGTTCTGAGATTCTTGGAAAGCTGAGCATGCATGCAAACATTGACGGAAATGCTTCCTCGTTCAGGAATTTCGAGGGAAACGTAACAGGCATGGTCGACAGCATAGGAGTAAACGGTTATAATTACAGGAAAGTTGATATCAACGGGAAGTTCACTGAAAAAACCTGGGATGGCAGCATTAACATGGAAGACGAAAATATAAGGTTCGACCTGCTCGGCATGTTCAACTTCAATGACACTCTGCCTGAGTTCGACTTCACTCTGAACCTTGCAAATGCAGACTTGTATAAACTCAATATCGACAAAAAAGACAGCACCTCGGCCATTACTATGCTGCTCACTTCAAATTTCAAAGGGAACAGCATCGATAACCTCGACGGTGAGATAAAGCTTCTGAATTCCGATATTACAAGGCACGGAAAAACGATCGAGCTTTATGATTTTTCAATCAGGACCTTTACCGAAAATAACAGGCCTGCACTGAACCTCAGGACTGATTTTGTGGATGCGACAGTGAAAGGTAATTACAATTTCGCGGGACTCATGCATTTCATCAGGATGACAGCTTCAAACCTGATGCCGTCCATCACAATGCCTGAAGATGAGTCGGAGGAGATCAACCATAACAATTTCAGTTTTGAAGTTAACTTCAAAAACACTGACAGGATAAATGATTTTTTCAGGACAGGATTGCTGATAGCCGAAAAAAGTTATGTGAAAGGGACAGTAGCCCCTGATACGCTGATGCAGCTCGAAGGCAGGGCCGGCTATCTGAGTTATAAAAATATCAGGTTCAACGACCTGGATTTTATAGCAGGAACGAAAGGGCCGATTATGAAGGCCAATTTCAACACATCATCCCTCTCGCTTCCCGGTCAGACTGACCTTAAGAATTTCAATATCAATATCAGGACAATCCCTGACACTTTTTATGTGAAAACCGACTGGGACAACAAGGAAGAGATTCTTAACCGTGGTTTGATATCAATGACCGGTTCGGTGGCCAGGAATGAGCAGGGCACGAATCCTCTTCTGAAGATAGCTATAGATTCCTCATCGGTGTATTCAGGCAATAACAGGTGGAAAATAGACCAGTCATCTGTTCTGGTTGATTCCAATGCTATCGAAATTCATAATATCCATGTCAGCAACCGAGACAAATTTTATCATGCCGATGGCTCAGTTTCACGCGATCCTTCAGATACCCTTCACCTTCAGTTCAGGGGGATCGACATTTCACCTCTGAACAGTCTCAGCGAGACCAGGAAAAATGAAAAAGACACTGCCCGGTTAAAAATGAATCTCAGGGGACAGCTCAACGGCACGGTCGCACTTACGGGGGTGTACACTGATCTTTTGCTGGAGAGCGATATCATTGTAAACGGTTTTTCAATGCTTGGAAGCGAGTACGGTGACATCTTCATTAATTCCGAATTCGACAATTCCAGGAGGGTTGTCGATGTTAGTGCAAGCAACAACCTCAACGGGGTGCATATGTTTGATGCAAAAGGTTACTACGATCCGGCAGACCGGGAAGTTAATGTCGGGTTTGTTGCCAGCCGGTTGCCGGTAGATGCCCTGAATTCGCTTCTTAAATCTTTTGCCTCGGATATTTCAGGGTTTGCAACAGGAAAGCTCAGGCTTACCGGTCTGACAAATAACCTGGTGCTTAACGGCGCAGTGAAGGCTGAAAATGTAAAAATGAAAATCAACTACCTTCAGACCTCCTACATTCTGAACGATTCGGTGAGATTCGACAGCAAAGGCTTCAGATTCAATAACGTTAGATTCACGGATGAGGAAGGCAAGCCTGCAACAATTTCAGGCACAATCTTCCACAGGAATTTTCGCGGCTACACCGCAGACCTCAGTGTCAATATGAGTAACAATTTCCTCGTACTCAATACACAGTACAGGGATAATCCTTCTTTTTACGGGAAAGTTTATGCTTCAGGAGTGACCAGGATTAAGACATCACCTGACCTGCTCTCCTTCGATATCTCCGCAAAAACAGGAAGCAACACAAAATTCTTCATCCCGCTTACCAATGAGCTATCGGTAGCTGAATATTCATTTGTAAAGTTCATCAACCCTGCGGAAAAGAAGGAAAGTTCAGAAATGAGAATTCAGGAACCTGCAAAGCAGCTTGGCATCGATTTGAATATTGACCTGACAGTGACACCGGAAGCAGTTGCTGAACTCATCTTCGATGAAAAGGTCGGTGACAAAATTACGGGAAGCGGTTCCGGCCTCCTGAACATCAGCATGAACCCGAAAGGGATTTTCCAGATTACAGGCGATTATACGATAGAAAAGGGGACATATCTCTTCACTCTGGGGAACATCGTCAACAAGAGATTCGATGTCGAAAACGGAGGAAGAATAAGCTTCAACGGCAATCTCGATGACGCTGAAATCGAACTGAAAGCAACTTATCAGAAATTCAGCGCCTCACTGTTCCCTCTTACACAGGATGTTAAGGATCAGAACACAAGGTATGCCGTCGAACCTCAGATTGTTCTGTCGGGAAGATTATTCAACCCGACAGTCAAGTTTGAGATCAACCTGCCGAATGCAGACGAGCAGGCCAAGACCAACCTCAGAAACGCGATTGCATCTGATGAGGCGCTGAGCAGGCAGTTCATGTACCTGCTTGTAACCAACAGCTTCTATTCCGAGCAGAGTTCGGCAACATCAGGTAATTCGAGTGCAGGAACTTCAGCAATGGCTGCAACCACTTTCGAGATGATTTCAAACCAGCTCAGCAACTGGATCTCCCAGATCAACGAAAATTTCAACCTGGGATTGAATTACCGGCCAGGAAGCGGCGACAAGCAGCTTGACCCTGATGAAGTCCAGGTCGCATTCGAAACGCAGGTGCTGGATGACAGGGTTGTGCTTAACGGTAATTTCGATTATCGTACCAGCTCGGGAAGCACCGAAAGGCTTACAGGCGATTTTGAAGCCGAGCTTAAAATAACGGACAAGCTGCGTTTCAAGGTATTCAACAGGTTCAATGACACATACTTAGGTACGAAAGGACCTTATACCCAGGGAATAGGCATCTTCTACAGGGAGGATTTCCAAAAACTCTCAGATCTCTTCAGGAAAAAAGAAAAACCAGCTGCAATAAAGCAGGATGAAGTTACGCTGAAGGAGACAGATCCGAAATCAAATCCATAACACCTATAAATTTGGGTTTAACGACCTCTCCTCTGAATCCTCTCTCCCATTGGCGAGGGGACAATTCAGGGAATGAAATATTTGTGGATGACCTTCATGGATGGAGGGCTGAGGGATCCTGATATGTGCAAGAATTTTCCCTTTCCATCCGGGGGAAAGGGAATTATTTTTGCAGTTTAACATCTACTTATGAATAGTTGATAAATATTCCACGGTTTGTTATTAATACCTTAAATACTATAAGGGGCCAAATCTCGTTTTTTAATAAATTCGCAAAGAATTTTCAGGTTCTTACGACAGCACGTAAATAAAAGATAATTCGATAATTAATAAATAAAGGGAAAAAATGGCATTCTTAGAGTTCATCATGCAGGAGGGTACAACGGCGCTTCCTGCCGCAGCTGATTCCAAACTTACACTTCTTGATTTTGCGATTAAAGGAGGTTGGGTTATGATCCCCATAATCCTGTTATCGTTTGTTGCTGCTTATATATTTATTGAAAGGTTCTATGTCATCAAGAAAGCAACAAAGGAAGACTCAAATTTCATGAACCGTATAAAGGATTACATTCACGACGGGAAGATAGATGCCGCCGTGGCGCTCTGCAGATCAACAGACAGTCCTTCCGCAAGGATGGTTGAAAAAGGAATAACACGTCTGGGCAGGCCTCTTCAGGATATCAGCACTGCAATTGAGAATGTCGGCAAACTTGAAATCTCCAAGCTTGAGAAGAGCTTTCCCACCCTGGCTACAATAACAGGAGCCGAGCCGATGCTTGGATTTCTGGGAACGGTTATAGGTATGGTTCAGTCGTTCTATGCAATGGCCCAGGCCGGAAACAATATTGAAGTATCCATCCTGTCCGATGGTATCTACACTGCGCTTATCACCACAGTCGCCGGTCTTATCGTAGGTATCCTCGGATATTTTGCATACAACACACTGGTTGTCAAAGTGGAAAAAGTAGTGTTCAATCTTGAGGCTACCCTGACAGAATTTATGGATATTTTGAACGAACCCATCAAAAGGTAATTTGTAATGGCTATATCACAACGAAATAAGATAAGCATAAACTTCAGCTCGGTCGGCATGACCGATGTGGTTTTCAACCTGCTTATTTTCTTCATGCTTACTTCCACAATGGTTCATCCTACTGCACTGAAGCTGCTGTTGCCAAAAGGCAGTACCCAGACTTCAGCGAAGCCTCTTACCACCGTATCGGTAACGAGCGATCTTAAATACTATGTGGAGACGCAGCCCGTGTCTATTGACGAACTCGAGTCAGTGCTTAAGCAGAAATTAGGTTCAACTCCTGATACTTATATTTCGCTGCATGCTGATAAAACCGTACCTTTCGACAATGTTGTACAGGTTTTGAATATTGCCCAGAAGAACAATTATAAACTGATAATTGCAACCTCGCCCAAATAGCAAACTCCGCGATGTGCCCTCCGAAAAATCGAAGGGCATAGCCGGTTCAGCCCTCTTTCATGGAGCATTGTTCCTGATCATGGCTATTTTTGCCTTTACAGTTCCTCCTCCACCCGAGATTGAAGAAGGTATACTGGTGAATTTCGGAACTGATGAAACAGGTCTCGGCATGATAGAGCCTTCATCACCTGCAGTACAGGAGGAAGCAGCCCCTGTGCCGGCTGCACAGCCAGCGACCCGGGTTGAAGAAGAGCCGCTACTTACCCAGGATGACGAAGAAGCTCCGGAAGTAAAAAAAGCAGACCCTGAAGCAGAAAAGAGAAAACTCGAAAAAATTGAAGCAGACAGGAAGATAAGGGAGCAGGCTGAAGCTGATCGTATCAGGAAACAGCAGGAAGAAACAGAACGCAAACGCATCGAAGCAGAACAGCAGCGTATAGCCGAAGTGACGAGCCGTACAAGGAATGCTCTCGCCAATTCTAAAAATGCCGGTACTTCTTCAACCAGTGAAGGTGTTGCCGGAGGCACCGGGAACCAGGGTGTCCCGACAGGTTCCGTTGATTCAAAAGTGAGGGGAGACGGAAGCGGGCTGGGAGACAGCGGGATTTCCTATAACCTTGCGGGCAGAGGAGTTCAGCGCCTGCCGCAGCCCAAATACGACTACCAGGAGGAAGGCAGGGTTGTTGTCGAGGTCAGTGTTGACAGGCAGGGTAAAGTGGTTCTGGCCGTACCCGGATCAAAAGGATCAACAACGCTGAATGAGTATTTGCTTAAAGTTGCCAAAGAAGCAGCTATGGGAGCACAATTCGAGGCCAATCCTTCCGCACCGGCCGTGCAGAAAGGCACAATTACGTATAACTTTATACTTAAGTAAGGCTAAAGGTTAAAGGCGAAAGAAAAACTTATTTCCGCGAGAAGAGGTCGGTTATAGCGGTATCGAGATTGTCTATAAGATTGTTATCCTTGATTATATAATCATCTATTCCTTTCCTTGCAAGCTCAAGAACAACGTCTCCTTTTTCCTGACCTGAAAGCATTATAACAGGAAGTTTGGGCCTGACTTTCTTCAGCCTGTCAAAGACCTCCATGCCGTTAAGGGCTTTATGCTCATCTCTATCCATGAAAAGGTAATCCAGAATGATCAGATCGGGATTCTTACCGATTGCATCAAGACAGTCCTCTCCGCTTTCAAACGCTTCAAGCCGGAATTTATCCGATTCAAATCTTTTAGTGACGAGCTTATTGATAATGGGATCATCATCAACAACGAAAATCAGCTTTTCTTTACTCATCCGATCTGATATTAGGGCTATGTAAAGCTATTAAATTTTATTAAACAAAAGGCATTAACATCGTTGATTTTGACGTTAATGCCTTTGATCAGAAGAATTTACTGGCCTACATTGAGAAAAGCGGGAACGACTTCATCATCTCAGTCACCCTCTCCCCCACTTTCTTTATTACGTCCTCGTTATCGATGTTAGAGATAACCTCGTCGATCATATCAACGATAACAGGCATGTGCTCTTCCTTCAATCCTCTTGTCGTTATCGCCGGCGTTCCAACCCTTAATCCTGATGTCAGGAACGGTGACCTGCTGTCGAACGGAACCATGTTTTTGTTAACAGTAATATGTGAGAGTACAAGCGTATTCTCGACCTTTTTCCCTGAAATCTCGGGGAATTTTGTCCTGAGGTCAATCAGCATAAGATGATTGTCCGTTCCACCCGAAATGATTTTATATCCTTTATTTGTAAATGCCTCTGCCATTACTTCGGCATTGCGTTTTACTCTTTTCTGGTATTCCCTGAACTCAGGAGTAAGGGCCTCAGCAAACGAAACAGCCTTCGATGCGATTACGTGCTCTAGCGGACCACCCTGGATACCGGGGAAAACAGCTGAATTAATCAGAGAGGACATCATTCTTATCTCTCCTTTTGGTGATTTGATGCCCCATGGATTCTCGAAATCCTTACCCATAAGTATAATCCCGCCACGCGGCCCGCGAAGGGTCTTATGAGTCGTGGATGTCACGATGTGAGCGTGCTTCAGAGGATTTTTGAGTAATCCGGCAGCAATCAGACCTGCAGGATGGGCCATGTCGACCATGAAAATGGCGCCGATCCTGTCAGCAATTTTTCTCATTCTTTCATAATCCCACTCTCTTGAATATGCTGAAGCCCCGCCTATGATCATTTTTGGCATTTCTTTCAGGGCAGTCTCTTCCATCTGATCATAGTCTATCAATCCGTCTTCCTCCTTTACACTGTAAGCAACAGGCTTGTAGAGCAATCCTGATGAGTTTACAGGTGAGCCATGAGAAAGATGACCTCCGTGTGCAAGATTAAGTCCCATGAATGTATCCCCGGGTTTAAGCACGGTAAAGAACACTGCCATGTTGGCCTGTGCTCCGGAATGAGGCTGAACGTTTGCATATTCAGCATCAAAGAGCTTTTTAAGCCTGTCGATGGCTATCTGTTCTGACTGGTCAACAACTTCACATCCGCCGTAATAACGGTTCCCCGGATATCCTTCAGCGTATTTGTTGGTCATCACCGATCCCATCGCATCAAGCACCTGCTGGCTCACAAAGTTCTCAGAAGCAATAAGCTCAATGCCGTTCACCTGCCGCAGCCGCTCTTTTTCTATGAGATCAAAAATTTGTGTATCTCTTGTCATATCATTTGTTATAAAGAATGTAATCCATAAAGATAATTACTCTTCCGAGAATTCCGATAAAAGATCCCGGTAAGTCGCATATATTCTTGACTTTGAAATAAATCCAACATAGTATCCGTCATCCAGTACCGGCAGGTTCCAGGCTCCTGTCCGCCTGAATGTCTCCATAACAGTTTCAAGACTCTCCTTCTTATCTATGTATGAAGGAGGAATGGTCATAAGGTCCCGCACTGTGGTTGTCTCATAAAGATCGCTTCTGAACATTATTTCCCTTACATCATCGAGCGAAACAACACCTTCGAGTATATTGAACTTGTCCACAACAGGGAAAAGATTTCTCTTTGATTTGGAAATTACCCTTACCAGGCCGGCAAGTGTTTCCTCTGCCTTCACTCTCATCAGATCTGTTTCAATCTCTTTCCTCCAGTCCATCACCACCATTACAGCCTTGTCTTTATCATGGGTGATGAGCTCTCCCTTCTCTGCCAGCTGAACATGGTAAATGGAATGTTTCTCAAAGCTGCGGGTTGTAATGAATGAGACTGTCGATGTAATGATCAGCGGAATGAGAAGATTGTATCCGCCTGTAATCTCAGCGATAAGAAAGATTGCCGTAAGAGGTGCATGCATAACACCGGCCATCATCCCCGCCATACCCACAAGCACGAACCTGTTGTCCGGAAGATCAATATGGAGATACTGCTTCAGCATTCCTGAAACAAAGAAGCCCGTAATGCCACCAAGGAAAAGTGTTGGAGCGAAAATGCCTCCGACACCACCTGCACCGTTCGTCGAGCTGGTTGCTACAACCTTGAAAAGGATGAGTGCCCCCATGAAGATCATCACCGAGGAGAAGCTATAGGATTCGCCCAAAAAAGGGCCTGACATTACATTATCTATATTCCCCTGAAGCAAGGCCATGATGGTCTCGTAGCCTTCGCCGTAAAAAGGCGGGAAAAGATAAATAAGTGTGCTCAGGATGATGCCGCCGACAGCAAGCCTGACATAAATATTCTCCACTTTAGTGAAACTGCTTTCCAGGAACAATGTCATCTTCGAGAAATAAAGCGAAATAAAGCCCGAAAGAATTCCCAGCAAGAGATACCAGGGTATGTTGGCGACATTAAAACCTTCAACAATATTGAATGAAAACAGAACGTCATTGCCCATCAGGAAAGTTGCAACGATTGCGGCAGTCACTGATGATATCAGCAATGGCACTATTGACGATATAGTCAGATCGAGCAACAGTATTTCGAGGGTGAAAAGTATACCCGCAATCGGAGCCTTGAAAATACCCGATACAGCACCGGCTGCACCACAACCTACGAGCAAAGTCACGCTCCTGTAGTTCAGCCTGAAGAAAGTACCGATGGCCGAACCGATCGATGATCCGGTGAGCACTATGGGCGCCTCAGCGCCGACAGAACCTCCGAATCCTATTGTTAAAGTACTGGCTGCCAGAGAACTCCAGGTGTTATGCACTTTAATTTTGCTTCTCTTCTTTGAGATTGCATAGAGCACTCTGCTTATACCATGACTTATATTGTCCTTAACAATAAACTTTACAAACAGCACAGTCAGAAGCATGCCTGCAATCGGGTATGCAAGATACAGGTATCCTCCCGATTCCCGGGTAATTCCGTGGGTCAGAATGTGATTTGTGTAATGAACGGCATTCTTGAGTATTCCTGCCGCCAGTGCGCTCAATAATCCAACAACCAGGCTCAGGATGTATACCAGTTTGATCTGATCGAGTTCGAGAGTGTTCTTATCTAGTTTTTTGCTAAAAAAATTATTCATGGACATAGTGTGCAAATATAGAAACAAACCTGTTTGTTCGTTGTTTTTTAGTTAAGTTTGTCATAGACAAAAAAATACAGGCATTTCCTCATTGCACCTAATATCTTTTTATGATACAATACAGCAGGTACACCCTCCCAAACGGATTGAGGATCATTGTCCACGAAGACAGATCCACCCCGCTGGTGACCATGAATTTGCTGTATGATGTAGGATCGAGGGACGAAGACCCGGAATGGACAGGGCTGGCTCACCTGTTCGAGCATTTAATGTTCGGGGGATCAGTGAACATCGCGGATTTTGACATGCCCCTTCAGCTGGTTGGCGCTGAGAACAATGCCTTCACGAATAACGACATAACTAATTATTACATTACAATTCCCTCCGAAAATATCGAGACTGCATTCTGGCTGGAATCTGACCGCATGCTCGGTCTGAATTTTTCTCAGAAAGGTCTCGATACCCAGAAAAATGTTGTAATAGAGGAGTACAGGCAGAGATATCTGAACCAGCCATACGGTGATTCGATACTTATGCTAAGACCCCTGTCTTACAGGATACATCCATATCGCTGGTCAACAATAGGTCTCGACATCTCGCATATAGAGAAGGTTGAACTTGCGCAGGTAAAAGAATTCTTCTATTCACATTACGCACCTAACAACGCAATCCTGAGCCTGGCCGGAAATATTACACCGGAAAGGGCGCTTCAGCTTTCAGAGAAATGGTTCGGACCCATTGAAAGAAGGGAAATCAAGAAAAGGTTGCTTCCGGAAGAACCTTTCCAGAACGATGAAAGACGGCTTATTGTTGAAAAGGAGGTACCTGCAGATGCATTATACAAGGTGTGGCATACTGATTCGAGACTGAGCCCCGATTTTCAGACGCTTGATCTCCTGACCGATATCCTCTCAGGTGGTGAGTCGGGAAGATTGAATACCAGGCTTGTAAGGGAAAAGAAGCTTTTCAGCGAAATCAATGCATATATAACATCTGACCTTGATCCCGGTTTGCTCATACTAAACGGGAATGTAATGAACGATGTGGATATTGAGTATGCAGAAAAGGCTGTCAACAGCCTGATAGAAGAAATAAAAATTCCGGGAGCGATCCCCAGGGCAGAAATGGAAAAGGTTAAAAACAGGTTCGAATCGTCCACTGTCTTCTCAAATACAAGCGCCCTGAATAAGGCTGTGAACCTTGCATTCTACGAGCTCATTGAAAAGCCTGAAATGATCAACACAGAAATAGATATTTACAGGCAGATAAACGCTGAAATGGTCGAAGATGCCGCCCGCCGCTATCTTTCTCTCACAAATTGCAGTACCCTTTATTATAAATCTGTAAGAAACAACAGATAATGGAAGAGCTCACCAGAATACAGCCGCCTGTCTTTCCTGTTGGTAATCCCCACATGCCTGAAGCTGAGCTTTTCCGACTCGGAAACGATGTCCCTGTCTATCTTATTGAAGCGGGAACCGAGGATGTGTTAAGGGTTGAATTTACTTTTCAGGCCGGACAGGTTAAGGAATACCTTCCGCTTCTGGCTTCCACGACAAACATGATGCTCAAGGAAGGGTCTCAGAAATATACCTCTGAAGAACTTAACCGCATTCTTGATTCCTATGGAGCATTCCTTCATCTTTCACTCGACAGGGACCGTGCGGGAATAATAATTTTCTGCCTGAGCCGGCATCTTGAAAAGATACTCGAACTTTCGCTCGAAATACTTTTCAGACCTGTCTTCCCTGAAAAAGAGATGAATGCACTCATGAGAAAACGGCTGCAATGGTTCATGATAAACAGGGAGAAAGTGCAGAACGTAGCCATAGACCAGTTTTTTGAATGTATTTTCGGGAAAAGACATCCTTACGGCCACATGACTGTTGAACATGACTTCATCAGCATCTGCCCTCCCCTGCTCAATGATTTTCATGCTGCCAGCTACACAGCAGATAACATGGCTGTTATAATATCAGGTAAAATTCCCGAGGAAGCAAAACAATTGATTAACAGGTACCTGGGGGAGATAAAACCGGCAAGCGTTCATCGGGATGAAAATAAAACCCTGCTGAAGAGCCTCAGTAAAAAAGTTGTTCACATAGATAAGCCCGGCACAGTCCAGACAGCCATCAGGATCGGAAAGGCATCTATAAACAAACGTCATCCCGACTATACCGGGTTGAAGGTGGTCGATTGCATTTTCGGGGGATATTTCGGTTCCCGCCTTATGAGGAACATTCGTGAAGACAAAGGATATACCTACGGCATCAGGTCGGGAGTGTCATCCCTCGATCTTTCGGGATACATGGTCATCTCTACAGAGGTTGGCAATGAACATCTCCAGCCTGCGCTTGATGAGATTTACAAAGAGGCAAGAAAACTTCAGAATGAACCTGTTCCCCCGGAAGAGCTTGAGATCGTCAGGAATTACATGAGCGGCGAGATGCTGAGAATGTTCGATGGTCCGTTCGCATTGGCAGAAACCTTCAAGTCAGCATGGGAGTTCGGACTTGACAACAGCTATTATGTAAGGTTTGCCGAAAAGATAAGATCGATCACTCCCGATGAAATAATATCCCTGGCAAATACGTATTACAAGATAGAAGATCTGTACCAGGTGACCGCCGGCTCAAAATGAGTGTGAAGAGTATTATAAGCGTCTTTTTTGTTTTTTTGTCACTCTCTGTCTATTGCCAGGAGAACTGCACTGTGCCATTGCCGCCTGTCATTACACTTGTTTCGGTGGAGCACGAAACCGGAAAAGTGAATATTTCCTGGACCCCGAGTCCTTCCGGGAACATTGCCGCATATATAGTCTACACCTTTTCCCGGGAAGCTGCCGGATGGATGCCTGTTGACACCGTATGGGATCCGGCAGCAAGATCATATTCCCATATCACCAACGCAACAAGGTACATGAGCATAAAATATGTTGTTGCAGCATACAGGCGTCCCCTGATCGCAGGCAGGCCCGGGTGCCCCAGTGAGCTGTCAGACAGTCTCAGCACTGTTTTTCTGAACACTGCAATCGATACATGCGAAGCAAGGATCACGCTGCGTTGGAACAAATACCGGGATATACCAAAAAAAGTCACAGGTTACAGGATATCAGTTGCTGAGAACAACGGAACATTGACAGAAAAATATCAGACAGGCCCTGAATCGGATCATTTCACAATAACTGATTTTAAAGCGGATGCTGATTATTGTTATGCAGTTAAGGCTGTTCTTGAAGATGGTACCACATCAGGATCATACAGGAGCTGTATTAACACAACAATGCAGGATCCGCCCGAATGGATAAACACGGATTATGTTTCAGTGAACAGTAACAATGAGATCGAATTGTCATTCAGCATCGATCCGGGGTCACAGATTAGAAAATACGTGCTCGAAAGAGGTGATGGCGCTTTTCAGGCTGTTGCATCCCTGAATGTGAATGGAGAGAAGATTGTTTATACAGATAAGACAGCTGATATAACAAAGGTGAACTTCTATCGTCTTCGCGCAATGAACTCATGCAACATCCCTGTCGTAACTTCAGACACTTCTGCGAACATTGTTCTGACAGCCACCTCAGAAAACGGGGAACTTGCCCTGGAGTGGAACCCTGTAAACCTGACCGGAGAATCTCACGTGTATCAGATCTTCATGAACAAAGGTGACGGTTATAAATTTTATATAAATGCAGGATTTGCGGATGAATACAGGATCAGGCTGCTCGACATTATTTACAGCATTTCTGCCGGCGAAGCCTGCTTCTTTGTTAAGGCTGGTTCTTCAGTCACTGCTCATGGCATAACAGGTGAAAGCACATCATCCAAGGCTTGCCTGTCTCCCGGTGAAGGGATTACTGTTCCCAATATGTTCACGCCGAATAATGATCTCCGGAATGATAAATTTAAACCTGTTCTTGCATTTACACCTGCCTGGTATCACCTTGTAATCAGCGACAGGCAAGGGAAGATATTGTTTGAAACCGATGATTTTCTTGAGGAATGGGATGGGTCAGGCAGCAATGAAGGAGTCTACCTTTGGTTCCTGAAAGTTAAAACCCCTTCCGGGAAGGTTATCAGCAAAACAGGCACAGTGACTATTGTTAAATAATTCACAACACTTCTCTGAATCTGCGTTCTTCCCTTCATCTTGCTATATGATAAATAACTTGGAAGAGTTATATTTGTAAGCTGCAAAAAAAGCTCTTGGGGGTTTTATGGGCAAGGACATTTTCGACGAAGAAGACGCAAAATTAATTCAGGCAGAATACGACAGCCTCGTTAATAATCTCCTGCGCTGCAACAAGCCGGGTGACAGGGAGATGATCGATAAGGCTTTCCTGATAGCCAATGAGGCTCACTGGAACATGCGTCGAAAATCGGGCGAGCCGTATATCCTTCATCCTATTGCTGTTGCAAAGATAGTTAATCAGGAAATCGGACTGGGCGCTAAATCAATTACTACAGCCCTTCTGCATGACGTTGTTGAAGATACAGAATATTCCCTCAGTGATGTGGAAAGGGAATTCGGACCCAAGATCGCTTCGCTGATAGACGGGTTGACAAAAATATCAGGCACATACAACAAGGAAAACACATCGTCTCTGCAGGCCGAGAATTTCAGGAAGATGCTGCTTACCTTATCGGATGACCTCAGGGTTATCCTTATCAAGATAGCTGACCGTCTTCATAACATGAGGACTCTCAATTCCATGCCTGAGCATAAGAAGATGAAAGTGGCCGGTGAAACAATCTTCCTCTATGCACCCCTGGCAAACAGGCTTGGACTTTTCGCCATAAAAAGCGAACTGGAAGACCTCAGCTTCAAGTTCAGGCAGCCTCAGATCTACGAGGAGATAGTTGCCAAGCTGAAGCATACCGAGAAAAAGAACATCTCGCTGATCAATAAATTCTCATTACCGATAATTGAAAGGCTCACCGAAGCCGGTTTCAGGTTCGATATTTCCGGAAGGCCGAAATCGATCTTCTCGATCTGGAAAAAGATGCAGGCAAAGAATGTGCCTTTCGAAGAGATCTACGATGTGCTGGCTGTAAGGATTGTATTTGAGCCGAAAGATGGAATCCCTGAAAAGACGCAGTGCTGGAACATATACTCCATAATTACGGATGTTTACATGCCCAAGCCCGACAGGTTGAGGGACTGGGTAAGCAGGCCAAAGCCAAATGGTTATGAAGCATTGCATGTGACCGTTATGGGACCGGAAGGCCAATGGGTTGAAATCCAGATCCGCAGCCGGAGGATGGATGAGATAGCCGAAAGAGGTTATGCTTCGCACTGGAAGTACAAGGGTGATGATTCACAGGAGAGTGAGCTCGACAAATGGATCAAAAAGATCAGGGTCATGCTTGAAAACCCGAGAGAAGATCCGGTTGAATTTCTCGATGAATTCAAAATGAACCTTTTTGCTGCTGAGATTATGGTTTTCACTCCCAAAGGACTTCTCATAAGCCTGCCCAAGGGAGCCACCGCCCTTGATTTTGCTTTTGAAATCCATACAGAAATCGGGAATAAGGCCATAGGCGCAAAGATCAACTACAAGCTAAGCCCGATAAGCTCTGTTCTCCAGAGCGGCGACCAGGTGGAGATTATTACCTCTGAAATAGCAAAACCCGAGATTGACTGGCTTTCGTTTGTTAAGACCCCCAAGGCACGTGAGGCAATCAAAAATTCACTTAAAAACGAAACCAGGGAAAGTCAGCAGAAGGGTATCGAGATGCTTGATGCCAGGATGAAGGAGATTGGCCAGCCATTGAACTCCGAGTCTCTGAAGGAAATCCTTGATGCATACGATTACGAAAACAAGGATGAATTTTATTCAGCTGTCGGTGCGGGAAGGATTAACCTCGACAATCTTAAGAAAATTGCTAAGAAGAACCCTGCAAAGAATGTCATTAAGTACTGGGAACTGAAGCTTATAGGCTCGAAAAAAGACAAGAAGAACAATACGACCGCACAGGAAAAGATTGATACGAATGTTCCTTTCCTCCTCAGGGAAAATGTTGATAATGCAGAACAGTCGTACGAAATTGCCAAATGCTGCAATCCTATCCCAGGCGACGAAGTGACAGGTTACCATTCTCCGGAGGGGACAATAATAATCCATAAGCCAAAATGCCCCGTTGCTATCCGGATTATGTCGAATGAGGGTAATCGCATAATCGCTGTAAAATGGGCTATTCACAAGCTTGTCTCGTTTCTCGCCAGGATTCACATGACAGGAATCGACAGGATCGGGCTTGTTAACGACATCACGAATATCATTTCTTCTGAGCTGAAGGTAAACATGACCAACATAAACATATCAGTTAAGGATACTATTTTCGAAGGAACAATAGATCTTTTCGTACATCACACCAAGGACCTGAACAATCTGATAATGAAGATTTCAAATATCAATGGAATAGATTCGGTAAAACGTGTCGAGGATTTTTCAAAGTGATCACAGCATACAAGGTATTTCATTTGAAATGCATATTTTTGTCTTAATTTTAAATTAGACCAGATATGATTAATGATGATACCAAGCTGACGGTAAAGAAGATCTTCACTGAATATCTTGAGAAGAAAGGTCACAGGAAAACTCCTGAAAGATATGCCATACTCGATGAGATATATTCCAGGACCGGTCATTTTGATATCGAATCCCTGTATATTTTCATGAAAAACAAGAACTACCGTGTCAGCAGGGCTACGTTGTACAACACAATCGAAATACTTCTCGACTGCAACCTTGTTATCAAGCACCAGTTCGGAAAGAACATAGCACAGTTTGAAAGAGCATACCAGTGCGGGCAGCACGATCATCTTATTGATATTGAAACAGGCCAGGTGATTGAGTTCTGCGATCCCAGGATACACGAAATCATCAATACGGCCAGCGAACTTCACAATTTCAACCCCCAGTTCCACTCACTCTATATTTACGGGCATTATTCCGGGCCGGATAAGGTTGAGAGCGAGGAGGAGGAATAAGTTTTAGCCAAGGTGGAAATCACTCTTGATCTCTTTGGCCCTCAGTGAAAACTTTTTGTAACTTTTGAACAATCCTTTTTTTTAACATTGTTATTCCCTTCTGATTGAGGCCCAAAATAAATTTGTACCTTGTGAGGCATTTTTTTAATTCTTTTAGAATTGTAATATGAACATTGACATTCTGTTAGGCCTGCAATGGGGAGACGAAGGAAAAGGAAAAATAGTGGACGCAATCAGCCCTGAATATGATATTATTGCAAGATTCCAGGGAGGTCCCAATGCCGGTCATTCCCTCGAGTTCAACAATAAAAAATACGTACTTCATCTCATTCCCTCGGGCATATTCCATGAAAATAAGCTCAATCTGATCGGAAACGGGGTCGTGATCGACCCGTCAGTTTTCAAAAAAGAAATAGATGAACTAGGCCCTTCTCTTGAAGAACTTACAAAAAGGCTTGTGATCTCCAGCCGGGCTAATCTGATTCTTCCTACCCACAGGATTCTCGATGCCGCCTATGAATGCCAGAAAGGCATGACCAAGATAGGATCGACGCTCAAAGGGATTGGCCCTGCGTATACAGATAAGGCCAGCAGGAACGCACTTCGCGCAGGAGATATTTTAAGGAGTGATTTCAAAGACAAGTACAATTTTTTAAAGGAAAAACATCTTGCAATCCTGAAGAACTATGACTTTAAATTCGATCCTTCAATCTATGAAGAGGCATGGTTTGATGGTATCGAACTAATGAAAAAGTTCAGAATACTGAATACGGAGTACCTGGTAAATGAACTGAGCTCTAAGGGAAGCAAGGTACTGGCAGAAGGCGCACAGGGCACACTTCTGGATGTTGATTTCGGTTCATATCCATTCGTCACCTCTTCTAACACTATCAGTGCAGGAGCCTGCACAGGATTAGGGGTTTCTCCAAAAAGGATAGGTGAGATTTTCGGAATATTCAAGGCTTATTGCACCAGGGTGGGCATAGGTCCATTCCCCACTGAATTGCAAGATGAAACAGGCGATACGCTGAGGAAAAAAGGACACGAATTCGGCGCCACCACAGGGAGGCCGCGACGCTGCGGCTGGCTTGATCTTCCTGCTCTCAGGTACTCTATCATGATCAATGGTGTCACCAGGTTACTGATGACAAAAGCCGACGTGCTGTCAGGTTTTAATACAGTTAAGATCTGTACTTCATATAAAGTCAACGGTAAAGAATGTACCGAACTCCCATACATGATCGATGAAGTTATAGAACCGGTCTATACCGAAATGGAAGGCTGGAATGAGAACATCTCTGGAATAAAGAGCTACAATTCCCTGCCTGCCTCCCTGAGAAATTTTACCGGTTTTATCGAAAAGGAAACCGGTGTTCCGATAACAATGGTGTCGGTCGGTCCCGACAGGGATGAGACTATTTACAGATAATATCTTCTATCCAATCTTGTTCTCCCCTTCATGGGAGATACCTTAAGGCAAAGGGGTCATCACTGCTTAATATACAGCCACGACTCCACGTGCACTGTATCCTGGAATTGTGCAAGTCTCTGAATTGCAGTTCTCAGGCTTTTATGTCCTTCCGCCGCCACAAGCTCGAACTTGCTGTCTGAAGGTTTGATAATCTGAACATTATATCCCATTCCGGTATATTCATCTGCAAGACTCTTTGCAAATTCAGGAGTTACAAAACTCCCCACAATGATGTTATATTTTGTTTCATTTGCAAGCCGGTCAGCTTCAGCACGATTGAGAGAATCCTGCCGTGCATTCTCCAGGGCGAGCAGCCGTTCCTGAGCCTTCCGGATCGAATCAGCTACCCTGATGCTGTCCTGCCTGGCCTGCATCTCGGCTCTGAGTCTTTCCTTTTTACCGAAAAACCTGCATGAAGGAAGGGATGCCACGAACAAGGCCAGGAATATTGCTGTCAGTAGTCTCATAGTTAGGGTTTTAAAGGGTTAAATTCTTGTTTTTTGTCAGGTTAATAATCAAAGATACATATTCCTTAAAATAAACCAAACAATAATTAAAATGAGCTCACATTGATCGGAATTTGTATCTTAGAACATCCAAAATCACCATAAAACCCTAAAAGACGAAAAGATGAAATCCCTTATCCAGTTCTTTGAAGAAAGCGTTGAAGCTTACAGCAATAATGTTTATCTGTGGGAAAAACCGGCCGAAAAATATGAAGGGACAACATACGGGGAAACAAAAAAGCAGGTATACGAATTTGCGGCAGGTCTGATGAAGCTCGGGATAAAAAAAGGGGACAGGCTTTGCCTTATATCAGAGGGGCGCAACAGCTGGGTGATAGGAGAACTTGGCATATTGTATACCGGAGCAATGAACGTTCCTCTTTCAGTGAAGCTTAATCCAGATGAGATTAAATTCAGGATCAACCATTCCGGTGCACGGATGGTGCTTGTTTCATCGATCCAGTCTCAAAAAATTAATTCGATACTGGGTGAATGCCCCGGTATCGAAAAAGTTATCCATTTCGATACCCAGGAGGAATATGGGTCAAATGAGATTCACTTCAATGAAGTCAGGAAAATCGGCAGGGAATGGCTTGAAAAACCATTCAACATGGAGTATTTCGAAGAGACCAGCAGGAGCATCCTGCCTTCCGATTTTGCCAATATATGCTACACCTCGGGGACGACTGCCGATCCGAAAGGAATCATTCTGACTCACGGCAACTACGTCACGAACGTTTACCAGGCATACAGCCTCATGGATATTCCTTCTTTTTACAAGACCCTGCTCATACTTCCATGGGATCATTCTTTCGGACATACGGCAGGGATCTTTGCCTTCATGGGAAAAGGTGCCAGCATTGCCTCGGTTAAAACCGGGAAGACTCCAATGGAAACCCTCAGGAACGTTCCGATATGCCTCAAAGAGATTAAACCGAACCTGCTGATGAGCGTTCCGGCTATTGCAAAGAACTTCAGGAAGAACATTGAAAAAGGAATAAAAGAGAAAGGAAGAATAACGGAAATGCTGTTCAATCATGCTCTGAAGATTGCCTATTCGTATAACAAGGAAGGGTGGAATAAAGGCCAGGGATTGCCACGGTTTCTGAAGCCTTTGCTCGATCTTTACGACAGGATACTCTTCAGCAAGATACGCGAGGCATACGGTGGCGAGCTCGATTATTTCATCGGAGGAGGAGCACTGCTCGATATAGAGCTCCAGAGGTTCTTTTATGCACTCGGCATTCCTATGTACCAGGGTTATGGTCTCAGCGAAGCATCACCTGTAATCTCATCAAACTCCACGGCACGTCACAAGTTGGGTTCTTCGGGAGTGATTGTCAATAACATGGACCTTAAAATCTTTGATGAGGATGGAAAGGAAGTTCCTGTTGGTCAGAAGGGTGAGATAATTATCAGAGGCGGCAATGTAATGCATGGCTACTGGAAGAATGAAGCTGCAACCAAAGATGCAATCCGTGATGGATGGCTTCATACCGGCGACATGGGATACATGGATGCTGACGGCTACCTGTATGTCCTGGGCAGATTCAAGAGCCTTCTGATAGCCGATGATGGCGAGAAATTCAGTCCTGAAGGCATAGAGGAAGCAATAACTGAGCAGTCGAAGTATATCGATCAGTGCATGCTTTACAACAACCAGAAACCTTATACTGTTGCGCTGGTTATTCCCAACCAGCATGCATTGAAGCTGTATCTCGAGGAGAAAAACCTTACGGCTGATTCAGACGAAGGAATCAGGTCTGTCATCAACCTGCTGGAAAATGAGATTAATGAATATCGTACCAACGGCAAGTTTGGAAATATGTTCCCTCAGAGATGGCTTCCGGTGGCAATAGGCATCCTCGAAGAAGGCTTCACGGAGGATAACGGGCTAATGAACTCCACACTGAAAATCATCAGGGGCAAGGTCATGGAAAGATACCAGGATCTTATCGACTACCTGTATACACCTGATGCCAAGGCTTTTACCAATGAGAGGAATATAGAAGAGGTTCAGAAGATGAAGC
>JBLNAO010000140.1:0-2770 GCA_050259395.1 Chloroflexota bacterium | reverse complement strand
TCCCGTGGCGATCTGCTATCTGCTACCACAATGTGGTAATAGGCCAGTTTCTTACGGCCTTTCCTAGCTAATCTGATTCTAACTGCCATTTAATTTTTTACGCTTTAGTTAACCTGTTTTTAATTTGTGGGTGCAAAGATAAATAATATTTCGGATTTCGGATTTGGAATTTCGAATTTATCCTAACATTCAATTCATTAAGGATATTCCATTATCTCCCAGTCATTTCTTTCCTTCGTCCATGGCCCTTTTCCCCCTGGTCGTCCACCAGGTGCTGTGCCCGAGATGCTCCAGGTAATACCTCTCTTCGTCATCAGGTTTCAGGGTATCCTGGTACCATGGAAGATGCCTGGCCATGTAGGGGAAGTCGGTGCGGTACATTGTTATGTGGTTATTTGCATGCTTCCTCTGCCCGAATGGTCTGTACATGGCGAAAGTTGTGGCGATCGGCGCCCGGCAAAGAAGTTCATCCTCCCTGTAATCGGTGAAAAAATGCTCCTCGAAGCCGATGATCGACTGTTTCATCAGATTATTGTCGGGAAGGTCATCGATCTTCAGCGAGAAGCCAACTTTCTGGGCAAGCCTGTGCGTTTTCAGCGTATTCAGGAAGAACAGCATGAAGTCACCGGGACATTCGTCCACAGGAACCATATCGGAATCGGTATAAACAAAAAAGTCCTTCTTCACCTCCTCGTAAAGACTTATTTTCCATAAAGCATTGGAGCCAAGATTATCTTTGAGCCTGAGCAGTCGGTAAGGGCATTTTTTGTAATACTCAAGCAGAGGCGGAAAGGTGGAATTATTGTCTATTATTATGATATTCTTGTAGCCGCGTTTTTCCAGGCTGTCGATGAGGAGCCTGAGTGAAGTCACCCTGTTGAAGTTGTTTATTATGACCGGTATCTTCAGGTAATCGGTGTAGTGCGGACAGGCAAAAAACTCTCTTACATACCTTAATGCAGCTTTCAGATTGTAAAAATGATATTTCACAGGATTGGCAGCCCTGAATTTCTTTCTTCCGTATTTTTGATTGTTTTCCAGACTCTTCTGTTTAAAGCAGCCAAAGATAGGCAAAATCATAAAAACAATCCGGCAGCGATGGGCTGAACAGGGTTGCAAATATTTATCAACCGCATCATGAAATACATGATCGGTTATCTGAATTTACGTACTTTTATAACCAATCAGAAACGTATTTTCCAATGGCAGGATTTGCTCACTTACATGTTCATACTCAATATTCTATACTCGACGGAGCCTCGAGCATTCCTTCCCTCATTGAGAAGGCAAAGGAGCTTGGGATGGAAGCCCTGGCCATTACCGACCATGGCAACATGTTCGGCGTAAAGGAATTTCACAATGCCGCATCGAAAAAGGGTGTAAAACCAATAATCGGCTGCGAGATCTATGTCGCAAAAAGGTCGCTTGAGGATGTCAGCGGAAAAGAGGACAGATCGGGCGATCACCTGATCCTTCTTGCAAAGAATCTTACAGGCTATAAGAACCTTATCAAGCTGATATCCATAGCATGGATCAAGGGCTTCTATTACAAACCAAGGATCGATAAAACCCTTCTTGCACAATATCATGAAGGATTGATTGCCTCTTCCGCATGTCTTGCAGGTGAGATCCAGGATGAAATTCTGAACGGCACGATTGCTGGAGCTGAGGCTGCCCTTAAAAACTATCTCGACATCTTCGGCGAGGATTTCTACCTCGAGATCCAGCGGCACGAAACTTACGATCCTGAGGCGGACAGGTCGGCTTTCCCCCTTCAGCAGAAGGTAATCGAGGCATTCAGGAAGCTTTCTGCAAAATATAATGTGAAGATCATTGCATCGAACGATATCCACTTCATCAATGCCGAAGATGCCGAAGCACACGACCGGCTTATCTGTATAAACACGGCAAAGGATATTGACGATCCTAACAGGCTGAGGTATTCCAAGCAGGAATATCTCAAAAGCGAGGATGAGATGCGCAAGATCTTCGCTGACATTCCTGAGGCAGTGGACAACGTGGCGGCACTTGTTGAGAAAGTTGAGAAATACAAGCTCGATCACGACCCGATTATGCCCGAATTCGACCTTCCTGAAGGTTTTTCGGATAATGATGAATACCTGCGCCACCTTACGTATAAAGGTGCGGAAAAAAGGTGGGGAACCGTAACGAAGGAACACTGCGAAAGAATCGATTTCGAGCTGGCAACCATAGCAAGAATGGGGTTCCCCGGTTATTTCCTAATTGTGCAGGATTTCCTGAATGCCGCAAGGGAAATGGGAGTTTCCGTTGGGCCGGGCAGGGGCTCTGCAGCAGGTTCCGCCGTCGCCTTCTGCCTTAGAATAACCGATATAGACCCTATCAAATACGGCCTTCTTTTTGAACGTTTCCTCAATGTCGACCGTATCTCAATGCCCGATATCGATATCGACTTCGATGAAGATGGGCGTGAGGAGGTACTCAAATATGTTGTGAATAAATATGGCCACGATAAGGTGGCTCACATAATTACATTCGGCTCGATGGCGGCCAAGATGGCCATCAGGGATGTGGCGCGTGTTCAGAAGCTTCCTCTTCCCGATGCTGACAGGCTGGCCAAGCTCGTTCCGGAGAGACCGGGAGTTACTCTTGCGGCTGCCTACGCCGAAGTACCGGAGCTTGCCAGGGAGCGTGAATCGCAGAACAAGCTTATTTCGCAGACACTTAAGTATGCCGAAGTGCTCGAAGGCTCTGTGCGTCAGACCGGTGTGCATGCCTGCGGTATAATAAT
>JBLNAO010000139.1:0-6885 GCA_050259395.1 Chloroflexota bacterium | reverse complement strand
ACGATCTCATCAATCCTTATTCTGGTCAATCCCGAGGGAACCAGCCATTCAATCTCATCGGAAACCCTGTAGCCGATCAATGCCGTGGCAACAGGTGAAAAGATCGAAATTTTATTCTCCTTCATATTGGCTGAATCGGGATATACAATCCGGAATTGCACAGCTTTCCCGGAGTTCAGAAAGCTGATCCTTACGATGGAGTTCATTGTAACAACATCGGGTGGAACTTCCTTCGGTTCAACAAGCTGGGCCGAATGCAGTTCATTAAGCAGATTTTCTGCTTCATTTGTGCCTATCGAATTTTGTCTCCTGGCAGTATTGATACACTGGTGTATCCTTGAATAATCCACTTTATTTAATATAATCCTGTTCATGATTTTTAATTTTTTAAGTTCATACTTTAAAAGCCAACAACACTGTTTATTGCTTCCTGGTCCTTTTTCTGTCGAGGAGGTACAATATAATGCCGGTAAAGATTACGGCCAGGTAGCCCACTATACCTGCAATTGCTCTGAGTTCCATACGCTGATTAATCGGCTGTGTAAATTAAATTGTCTTCTTTTCTGCTTTTTGGATTAATATGAAAAAAGAAGAGGGGAACTATAAGCTCCCCTCTTCTTTATTGAGGTATGTGCATTATAGTACCGTCAGTTGTCTTTGATGAAATAATCGTATAATTCTTTCTGTGCTACAGGTTTCATATATTGTTTTGCTTTAATGCAAAGATAGCCAATTACTGAAGTATAAACAAATTAAAAGGCTTTATTAGAATAATTCTAAATAATATGAATTATAAATATTGAAGTTATATTTGAACGCCAAACAATAAAAAGATGGAGAAGTAATAACGATGTTGAATACCGAGGAAAAATCAAAGTTCCCTACAGATCTCAGGTCATCTTCCGAAGAAATACTCGGGCAACACGAGCTGGTCGCATCACAGGAATTTTTTAATGAGTTATTTGGCTCGATTACGGGCATTGGAGCAGTTATAAACAAGCACCGGCAAATAGTCTACGTCAATAAAGAATTCCTTGGCCTTCTCGGTGTCGAGGGTATCGAATCAATACTGGGCAACAGGCCAGGAGAGGTTCTTTCGTGCGTGCATCTGCGGAATAGTACCGGCGGGTGTGGCACCGCACATGCATGCCAGTTTTGCGGAGCCCATAATGCGATCGTTGACAGCCAGCAAACCGGGATGAAGATTTCAAGGGAAGCCTTGATAACTACCCGCAGGGACGGCAAATACAAAAGCCTTGATCTAAAGATCATATCAACGCCGATAAATCTGTCGGGACATAAATTTCTCGCACTGGTGATCCAGGATATCAGCAGCGAAAAGAGGCGGCTTGCCCTCGAGAGAATATTTTTTCACGATCTTCTTAACTCCGCAGGAGGCCTGAATGGATTATTAAGCCTCCTCAAGGAAGGGAAATCACCCAAAATTGAGCGCAAGCTCATAGATCTGTCAGAGGAAGCGAGCCGTGATATGATAGAGGAAATTCAATTGCAGAGGCAGCTATATGCTGCCGAAACAGGTGATCTGCAAATAAACCCGGGCAAAGTCAACACTATTGAATTAATTAATTCTGTAATCGGGAAGATAGGCTTTCATGAGTCTCTCCGCGACAGGAACATTTTAATGACTGACGATTCTGCTGATGTCGACCTGGAAACTGATAACATTATTTTACAAAGGGTCATTATCAATCTGCTTAAGAATGCCCTTGAAGCCACTCCCGCTTGCGGCACAGTTCTGATCGGCGCTGATGATATGGGCGATATGGTACGTTTCAGGGTAAGAAATGAATTACTTATTCCTGCGGAGATCCAGCTTCAGCTGTTTCAAAGATCATTCTCAACAAAGGGTATTGGCCGTGGCCTGGGAACATATAGCATCAGGCTGCTGACGGAAAATTATCTTAATGGGAAAGTATCTTTCATCAGCAATGAATCAGAGAGAACGATCTTTATGATCGACCTTTATAAAAAATTCAATGTGCAGAGTTGATGCTTATTAAGCTGAGTCGCACCCTGTAGCCATACTTAGCTGCTGGTCGCTGTTTCGTGTATTTCAACAGGCTCAACAATCTTTAGAGGGATTGTAAAACTGAATCGGCTGCCTTTCCCTGATTGACTTTCAGCCCATAGTTTTCCTCCATGCCTCTCGACAAACTGCTTGCAGATAATTAAGCCAAGTCCTGTGCCTTTTTCATGTTCGGTTCCGGAAGTGGATTGCATTTTGGAGAAATCGAAGAGTGTATTCAGCCTTTTGGGATCAATTCCAATACCACTGTCGGCAACAGTGATCATCACATCTTCATTCCTGTGTTCCGATGTGATGTTTATTTTGCCGTGCTGGGGGGTATATTTTATCGCATTCGTTATCAGATTCCTGAAAATGGCGTGCAACATGTCCGGATCAGCAATAACATCATTCCCCAAAGAGCAATCAACACCAATATGCTTTACCTCTGCCATAGGATAAAGAACCTCAAGAGCCTTCCTGCAGATATCAGACAAAGAAACCTTCAGCGGATTGAACGGAGTTGCCTTTGATTGGTTTGTTACCCATACTAAAATGTCATTCAACAAATCATTCGCACTGTGCGCTGACTTGTTTATCATTTCCGTCTGAAACTGAATTTCCTCGATAGGCATCTGACGGATGTTTTCTGAAATAAATTCTGAAAGGTTTAAAAGTGCATTGAAAGGATTTCTCAGATCGTGGGCAAGTATTGCAACAAAAAGATCCATTTCAGCATTAAGGCGGAGTGAATCTTCCAAATCCTGAGCATGCCTGATCTCTTCCTGGTACTGATAATCCATCTCCCTGATCAGATACTCCAGATCACGGGTTAGTTTTTTATTTTCAGTGATCAGACCTTTCACCCTTTTTTCTATATTGGAGTTCCTGAATACAAGTTCCTTGTTAATTTCGATAAACTTATCTGCCATCTCCCTATAGGTGGCGCTTAGCTCTATCAGCTTATTTATTGATTCCATCCTCGCTATTCTTGATATGTTAAACAAAAATCAGGCTCTTCTGTTGAGGATAATTGATGATTTTCAGTCATTTAATACAATTGATTCCTTAACCGGAGTCTTTTTTGCCACAGGCGGAGTTGAGGTGAGCGGGTCAACTACAAATCAATTGAACAGACTTCTAATCTTGTGCCTGTTAAGCATTCATCTTTTGTTCCAGGATCACATACTCCTGATAAGTCGTGATATGCTTTTTATTGATGTGACAGGAAGGCAGGGTTGCTGACAGAAGCCGGAATAAGCGGACAAATGATAAACCCTCTACTGTCTCAGGATCTTCTCCATAGTCTTTCCTTTTGCCAGCTCATCAATCAGCTTATCCAGGTACCTGATCTGTTGCATGAGCTTGTCGCCGATCTCTTCCACACGAACGCCACAGATTACACCGGTAATTTTTGATGCATTCTTGTTTATTTGCGGAGCCTGTGTGAAGAAGGTTTCAAAATCATGGTTTCTGTCAATCTGCAGCTGCAATCCATGTTGATCATATCCTGTAAGCCAGCAGATGACCGCATCCACCTCTGCCTTTGTACGGCCCTTTTTTTCAGCTTTCTGAACATAAAGCGGATAGACACTCGCAAATGACATCTTGAATACTCTCTGGTTATCCATAGTCGATATATCCTTTAAGTTTATCCCAAAAATATCAAATTGCATTCACCCGGACAATACTCAATTTCAGGGTTTTTAACAGTACACAGGATCCTTCAATTATTTCATCTTATGGCCTTTTATAACCCGATGCCGCACCAGTAACCTTATTCCCTGCCGCCAAGCTTCAGGAGTCTTAGCCCCACCATGGGGAACCATAATAAATAGAGGGGACCTGCAATAAACATTAAAATATTGCCGGTTGCAGGGGCAAAAAATCCGATAAGAATATGCGCAAGATCCAAACCGTGAGTTGCAATCCCGGTAATTGCCGTTGCCCTGTTGAATACCTCTGACCGCAGCATCAGAACCGATATTAAGAGTGCTCCGGTTTGCAGGAGGAGGCCGCCGATTTTTGCACCTGTGCCATGCCACATGTCAGAGGCCAGGATGGATTCACCTGCAGCCAGCAGTTGATTTTTTTGAAAATCGGATGTGGCAGCAGAAAATTTGTCGCTAAGATAAAGGTAGGAAAACACTGAAGGAGTTGCCAGGAAAAGGATTACACCGGCAAAGACCAGGATCATCGATATGGTTGATACGCCATGATCAGTGTTCTTAAGTGCAACAAACAGGCTGTAAAAAAGTAAAAAATAGAATGGCATTACAAAGACTGTCAGGATGTCAAGTCGCAGGAGTCCGGAAAGCCTGTTTGCGTTCAGTATTGAAAATGCCTGCCCTGCTGTTTCCGGAGGGCCGCCGATAAGTGTCATTATTACCAGAGTCGCAAGTGAATAAAATAAAAGAATAAAGCAGGCAATCGCTCCAAACCGGTGAACTGTTTTTTGAGAATTCATCGAACAGAAGGTTAAATTAATTCAAGTTGATACTAAAAGTACTTTTTTTTTCTCAGAGCGGTGATCGTCGGGGTTTCTTCATTGATAAAAGAGGGCAGACAAGTTATAATTCTGCAGAATTGATTGAAAATATAAGACCCTGATTCCAACGAATCAGCAGAATATCTTATCTTTAAAGTATTAACCTAAATAAGAAATCGATGAAAAAATTTTTTCTTCTTCTTGTTTCAGCCATGATGCTTATTAATGCATCGGGTCAAAATGCCGATAAAAAGTGGGCGATAGGCCTCTTCGGTGGTAAAACAGAATATAAAGGAGATCTCGGGAATGGATTTTTCAAGTACCAGCCCTTCTATGCTCTCGGAGGCTTGTCTCTGAATCACTATCTTAATCCTTCTTTTGACCTGGGATTACAGGGCGAAACAGGTGACTATGGTTTTATGAATACCGGTGTAAGCAGCTTTCTTGCCAGGAAGACCGATGTGAGCCTTCTCATGAGATACAAGCTTAACAACGGCTACATCTTTAAAGAAGATGCAGTAATAGCCCCTTATCTGGCAGCAGGCTTTGGATTGGCCGGATTTTCTGGATCGAGGACGAAGGCAGGCGAGCTGGATGCATTGATCCCGGTCGGCGGAGGTGTCAAAATAAATATTACACCTGGCGTCGCTCTGCAATTACAGACTTTATACAATTTCACCAATATGGATAACAGGGATCTTGCGGAAGGTGGCAGAAATGACAGATTTTTCGCACATACCCTTGGAATTATCTTCAGTTTTGGCGCTCCCAAAGATTCTGATGGGGATATGATCCCTGACAAACTCGATAAATGTCCTGACACTCCTGATGGTGTGAGAGTTGGACTTAATGGCTGTCCTCTCGATGGTGATAATGATGGTATTGCCGACTATCTCGATAAATGCCCTTCAGTGGCAGGTACTGCAGCCTTCAACGGATGCCCTGATTCTGATGGTGACGGAGTTCAGGATTCTGAGGATAAGTGCCCGAATGTCAAGGGGCTTGCAGCTTTGAATGGTTGTCCCGATAAGGATGGCGACGGCATAGCTGATGCTGATGACAGATGTCCCGACGTTAAAGGGCTTGCTACATTAAATGGATGCCCCGACCGTGATGGTGACGGCATAACTGATGCAGATGACAGATGTCCTGAAGCAAAAGGAACACCTGAAATGAAAGGTTGCCCGGATTCAGACAGGGACGGGATTGCCGATATTGACGACAAGTGCCCGGAGGTGGCCGGCATACCGGAAAATAAAGGTTGTCCTGCCGTTCAGGCAGAAACCAAAAAAGTGTTCGATCAGGCTTTGACCGGCATTCTTTTCGAAACAGGCAAGGATGTTATAAAAAGTTCCTCCTTCCCGATCCTGGACAATATTGTTAAGATAATGAATGAAAATCCTGCATATAACCTTAATATCAACGGTCATACCGATGCAATGGGTGACGATGCCAAAAACCTTGACCTCTCACAGAGGCGCGCCGATGCAGTGAAGAAATACCTTGGCGATAAAGGAATTTCTGCTGACAGGATGACGTCAAAAGGTTTTGGAGAAACAATGCCGGTGGCTGACAACAAAACAGCGGCAGGCAGGGCAAAAAACAGAAGAGTGGAGTTCAAAGTGATCTTTTGAATTCACAGGTTTAAACAGTGGATTGCATCAGATATAGATGAAACGGCAAGAAACTGAGTGATTTCACTTAATTGATTTAAAAGAGGGTGTCCAGACAGGTCACCCTCTTTTTTTGCATGTCCGCGACACACGAATGCATTCATCGTCCCGGAGTTCATCCGGAACTAATTGAAATAAGATTCATCATTGCGCTCCAAAGAGGCATCATTATATGAAACCGGATCTTCCAATGGTTCCAGGTGTGTAGTTATGCTGATCCCCGGAATGGTCTTCCGAAGATCAGCTTCAATTTCCTCAACGAGCTGATGACCGCGGGCAACTGTCCACGAACCGGGTACAAGCACATGAAATGACACAAACTGGCGCGAACCGGCCTGACGTGAAAAAAAAGCATGAAATTCAATACCTGTTCTCCTGTATTGTTCCAGTACGTTCCGGATTTTGTTTTGTTCTTCAGCTGATAATGCCTCATCCATTAAGCCGGACACAGAACTCCTGATAATCTTAAAACTGGTTATAACTATATTGCATGCAACAAGGAATGCCACTATGGCATCGAGCCGCAACCATCCTGTAAATGCGACGGCGCCAACACCAATAAGCACACCTGCGGATGTCCAGACATCTGTCATCAGATGCTTTGCATCAGCTTCCAGAGTGATCGACCTGTATTTTTTACCTGCCCTGAATAAAACAAGCGATACAAATAAGTTTACCAGCGAGGCAATTACTGACAC
>JBLNAO010000138.1:0-6703 GCA_050259395.1 Chloroflexota bacterium | reverse complement strand
ATTATTCTACTGTGCGCAATAGCAGTTTCTGCTTTTCCGCAGAAGACGAAGGATGTTCTCTATCTTAAAAACGGCAGCATGATCTTCGGAAAGCTGGTGGAAGCCAACAACGAGAATTACAGGATACAAACTTCCGACGGCAGCATTCTCATTTACCCTGCCGCCGAAGTTGAAAAATTCACCCGCGATAAGCCTTCGTACGACGGAAGGAAAGAAAACGGATTTACCTTAACCCTCGAAACAGGGCTGCTTGCCGGTTCACAGGATTCGAGATTTACGGCTCCGTTCAGCTTCAACCTACTTGCAGGTTATACCGGAAACACCAGAAACATTGTGAGCTTTGGCACCGGGGTTGAATTTTTCGGCAGGTCATATACTCCCTTTTTTATTGAGTACAAAAACATTATCAATAACAGGAAGACTAGCCCGTTCATCTTCATGCGCGGTGGTGCAGTGGTTCCGATCGGAAATGCCGATGAAGGTTCTCCCAGCATGTACAACCAGTATCCCAAGGAATATGGTGGCGGGGCATCCTTCACACTGGGAACCGGCATATCCTGGGCAAGGGAGGATTTTGCCACATCGCTCAGTTTTGCCTACAGGTACGCTCATATCAGCCGGAAACAATCAGAGTACAATGGCTATAATTATACCTATAACGATAATCTTAACAGGCTTGAAATAAAATTCGGTTTCACTTTCTGATGATGGGTCTTCAAAAAGCTTTAAGAAAGATCAGTCCGGAACATGAATATTTCATAGGTATCGATTCCGACGGATGCGTGTTCGATACAATGGAGGTCAAGCAAAAAGAATTTTTCATACCGAATGCACTCAAACATTTCGGCCTTTTTCCGGTCTCAGGCATAGTGCGGAAAACATGGGAATTTGTGAATCTTTATTCCATTCACAGGGGAGGGAACAGGTTCATTTCAATCATCAAAGTCTTCGACCTCCTGAGAGAAAATGAACAGGTAATAAAGTCGGGCGTCAGGATTCCAGATGTTGAATCACTCAGAAAATGGACAAATGAAGAGAGCAGCCTTACGAATGATACTCTGAGGAGGAAGGTACAATTCACAAAGGATCAGGACCTTGAAAATGTATTAAGGTGGTCGGAGGCTGTTAATGAGGATATGAGGTCATGGTTGAAGAACATACCTCCTTTCCCTTCAGCAAAAGAATCAATTGAAATGATATTCGGGAAAGCTGATATTGTCATTGTGTCGCAGACTCCACTTGAAGCTATCGAACGTGAATGGGAGGAGAACGGGCTGAAGAAATATGTGAAGTTCATTGCAGCCCAGGAGCATGGAACGAAAGCCGAACATATTGCCCTTGCAGCAAAAGGGAAATACGACGATGACAAAATCCTGATGATCGGCGACGCAAAAGGCGATCTTGAAGCTGCAATTAAGAACGAAATCCTTTTTTATCCGGTAATCCCGGGTTATGAGGAAGAATCCTGGAGAAAATTCATTGATGAGGGAAGCCGCAGGTTCTTCGAAGGGACTTTCGCCGGGCCCTATGACAATTTCCTCAGGGAGGAATTCCTGCAATACCTTCCTGACTCATTTATTACTCCCTGAAATTGCCGGGATGGCTTCTAGCCGAATAAGAATATCAGTTTTTTGACAAAACACCAAGCATAAGAGGGACTACGATTTCAACCCTTGTGCCTGCAGGATTTCCCTGGTCATCAACCAGATCCCTTATTTTGTATGTTACTGGTTGTTCATTCATCTGGTTGAGTATTTCGTAGAACTCGCCGGTAAGCTTCAGACCCTTGCCCACAGAAGTCTGCGATTGCAGGGCTGCCTGTTTCCTCCCTATTCCGTCATCATCTACAAAAATCCGCAGAGTATTCTTTTCCTTATTAATTCTAATGGATACCGTTCCGCCTTCAGCCCTTGACATTATACCATGCTTTATGGCATTTTCCGCAAAAGTGTGAAGTACAAGCTTGGGGACACTTTCCTTCCCTGTTATGCCTTCCCCGGTCTCAACTTTATAATTGAATTTATCACCGAAACGCAACTTCTCGAGCTCAAAATATGTTGTGACAAACTGTATCTCTTCACCAATAGTCCGGTAAACTTTCTCTGCATCATTGAGCATTACCCTGAGAAGCTGGGTAAACTTGTTCATGTAATCATATGCATTCTCATTATCCTTCAGATAAATCATAGATGCGACGGAATTGAGGGTGTTGAAGGTGAAGTGCGGATCGAGCTGCGCTTTTATACCCTGAAGCTGAAGAGCAAGCAATCTCTTTTTGAGATCCTCTTTCTGAACGACTTGCAGGGTGTTGATCCTCCGGATGAAGAAAATGAATAAAATGATAAAAAGATAAATGGAAGGATATGTAAGAAAGCTCAGATAATAAAAGTTATTGGGCGTCATCCTTAAGAAATATTCTTCTTTCCCTGATTTAATGAATACTTTATTTTCTCCTTGTGCAAAAACAGCCTGCGATATCTTCCAGAGAGGAGAAGGCGTCAGAATATCCATGGCGCTCATAATCCTCAGATCCTGGTTCAGGATGAAAGCTTTTCGCTCAAATTCAGAGTAGATTATGAGTTCATCCTCACCATCATGATTCATATCGAACCGGTAAGGTGTATACTCAGAATTGAAAGGTGAGTCAATGCTTCGTGTAAGCTCAAGCCTGCCGTCAAGTTCGAAAATTTTATCCGAGGCTATTATTATCCTGTCTGATTCTGAATGTTCAAATACAAATATTGACGGCTGTATTGTGCATCCGAAATCTATTAACTCCTTGCGCTTTATTAACTCCCCGGTGTTTGAATAGAGCATGACACTTGATGGCATAATTGAAGTGTCTGCACCGTTTTTCCAGTGCAGAAGCAAATAGTTCCCGTTATAAGGCACTGTATTGAGAACATTGGCAAAACCCGGGAATGCGACAGGAGGAAACTCAAATTGCAGCTTGTCATTAAAAACCATCAGCCATGTGCTGCTGTCAGAAAAAGGAGAGTTTGTACTGTAATTTCCAGCGGCGCTAAGGGTTCCGAATATTTCAGGATATGTATCATTATCGTTATCTTCCATCGAAGGTTCAAACGGGATGACCGATACTGCCGGACCTGGTGCAAGAGCCATATTACGGATGTCATAATAAAAAATTTGACGCGGTCCGGTTTTGAAGCTGGAAGTAATTGTAAAATACAGTTCGTCATAACCATCACCATTCACATCATGAAAACCTGCCGGAAAAACTATTGAAGCCACATCATTTCCAATGAAACCTATCTTTGTAATAAATACATGGTTGATAATTGTTTTACCGGGGTTCGTCAATTCACAGAGATTGAGAAACAATGAATCGCCCATGAAGGTAAAGACATAAACTTCAGAGAACTTATCCCTGTCGAAGTTACCGGTAAATATATCTGAAATCCCTTTTTCAGTGCTGTCATAAAGATTCCACTGGTTAATAAAGCGGTTATCGGGATTGTATGCAATAATGCTGAAATATGAATCGCCTGGTAAGGCAGCAATGCGTTCGGAAACATTATCAGAATCCAGATCTGAATAGATCACTTGTACAGGAATACTTTTATTGATCTCATACACTGTATCAAACCTGTATCCGTAAGGTTTGACAAAGAGCATGATAATTGCAGCCGGGAACAATGCCAGGAACAATGAGGAGTAGATGATCTTCCTATACCATGGACCACCTTTCATATATTGTGTATCAAATATTATCAAGATCCTTCAGGTGATGCCTTGGAATCTTAAGATTGACAGTTTCATCTTCACGCGTCAGCACGACGAAGCATTCCTTCCTGTCGATCAGCGTTATGAATTCCCTGTTGATGATGTGCGACCGGCCTACCCTGAAGAAATTATACCCGCTCAGGAGCTCATAAATCCGGCCAAGATTAACAGAACAAAAAAGCACCTTTTCACCTGTGCAGATTTCCGTATAATTCCCATCAGCCTTGCAATACACAACATTGGAGGGATTTACGAATGCAGTTCCGTTACGGGTTTTTATTCTGATTCTCAGGAACTTGTCCTGGTTTTCCTTACTGGCGGGCTGCCGGTTTTCAAGAAATTTCTGAACACAAAGCTTCAGCTCTTTCCTGTCTACCGGTTTCAGCAGGTAATCGAAAGCATGGTTCTTGATTGCCTTAATTGCAAACTGATCATACGCTGTTACAAAAACTATCCCGGGCTTAACATCCTTTATCGGAAGATCATTAATGAACGAGAACCCATCCCTTCCTGGCATCTTTATGTCTACAAAAATCAAATCAGGATCATATCCGGCCAGTTCAAGGTCGGCGGCAGCAGCTGATTTTGCAGTTCTGATCTCTGTAAAGCACTGTAAATCTTTTAAAAGATTATCCAGCAACTTCCTCGCGCTTTCTTCATCATCAACAATTAAAGCACTAAGTTTCTGCGACATTAAAGGTTAGTTTACTAGGCATTGCTAAAATATAAAAAAAGCTTATTGAAGATTTTTTGACGCCGTTTTATTTTAAGAAAGTCAGATTAATGTGTATTTTTTTCTGTCGATGATTAATCTTATTTTTGTGCCGCATTTTCAAATTTACTAAATCCGACATGATGAACACCGATGTAAATCAAAGGTCTGCAGATAACATCAGGATACTTTCCATGGCTATGGTTGAGAAATCCAAATCAGGTCATCCCGGAGGTGCGATGGGAGGGGCTGATTTCATTCATATTCTTTTTTCCGAATTTCTGAATTTCGATCCGAAGGATCCGAAGTGGATCAACCGCGACAGATTCTTCCTGGATCCGGGTCACATGTCGCCAATGCTCTATTCTGTTCTGACCCTGACAGGCCATTTTACTGCTGAAGAGCTCAAAAACTTCCGCCAGTGGGGCAGTTCGACTCCCGGACATCCTGAACTAGATGTGATGAGAGGCATTGAGAACACATCGGGTCCTCTCGGTCAGGGACACACCATGGCTGTCGGAGCAGCCATGGCCGAAAGATTTCTGGCGGCAAGGTTCGGAGAGCTGTTCTCCCATAAGATATTCACTTTCATTTCCGATGGCGGAGTCCAGGAAGAGATCTCACAGGGTGCCGGAAGAATTGCAGGATACCTCGGACTGAACAATCTTATCATGTTCTACGACTCTAACGATATACAGCTTTCTACTGAAACAAACGCCGTTACGCGTGAAGATACGGCAATGAAATATACCGCCTGGGGATGGAACGTGGTTACAATCGAAGGCAACAACCAGGCAGAGATAAGAAGGGCCCTCTCCTATGCTGTAAAAGAGAAGGAAAAACCGACTCTTATCATTGGCAAGACTATTATGGGTAAAGGTCTTCTCGACAAAGAGGGGAAAAGCTTTGAAAGAAAGACATCGACTCATGGCATGCCGGTGAGTGAAGCAGGAGGTTCTTTCGAAAAATCATTGCTGAACTTAGGAGGCAATCCTGAAAATCCTTTCGAAATCTTTGATGAGGTTAAAGAATATTACAATAGGGTACTTGCTGAGAAAAGCAGTAAAGCTGAAGAATGGAAAAAGAAGAAAAACGAATGGGCAAAAAATAACAGCGGGGCCGACCAGAAACTCAGAAAATTTTATGAAGGCTACATACCCGATATAAAATACAGCGAAATACAGCAAAAGGAAGGTTCTGCAACAAGGGCCGCATCCGCAGCTGTTCTATCTGTTTTTGCCAGGAACATTGAAAACATGATAGTGTCATCCGCCGACCTTTCGAACTCAGATAAAACCGACGGATTCCTGAAGAACACCACCGCCTTCAAAAAAGGTGATTTTTCCGGCGCTTTTTTCCAGGCCGGCGTTTCAGAACTCACAATGGCCACAGTGATGAACGGGATGGCTCTTCATGGCGGAGTAATACCGGCATGCGGAACATTCTTTGTCTTTTCGGATTACATGAAGCCCGCTGTAAGGCTGGCCTGCCTGATGCAGCTGCCGGTAAAATACGTCTGGACGCACGACGCATTCCGTGTAGGGGAAGATGGACCAACACACCAGCCCGTTGAACAGGAAGCCCAGATCCGTCTCATGGAACACCTTAAAAATCACAATGGCGAAAACAGCATGCTGGTCCTCCGCCCTTCTGATGGCGCGGAAACTACGGTTGCATGGAAAATGGCTCTTTCAAACCTCTCCTCACCTACTGCACTTATACTTTCACGACAGAACATCAAAGATCTTGTATCTCAGAATGGAAACAGGTTTGAAGATGCGCTGAAATCCGGAAAAGGAGCTTATGTTGTTGAGGATTGCATTGGCACTCCGGACGTAATTCTTGTGGCCAGCGGATCCGAAGTTTCGACACTTGTGGAAGGTTCAGTCATGTTGAAAAATGACGGATTGAAAATAAGGATCGTTTCCGCACCTTCGGAAGGCCTGTTCAGAAACCAGCCTGAGGAGTACAGGAAGTCTGTCATTGCAGATGGCATTCCGGTATTCGGTCTCACTGCTGGTTTGCCGGTCACACTTCAGGGGCTGGTCGGACCTATGGGATATGTTTGGGGAATGAACAGCTTCGGATATTCTGCTCCCTACAAGGTGCTCGATGAAAAGCTGAGTTTCACCGGCGAAAATGTTTATAAACAGGTGAAGAGCTATCTGTCGAAACCAAAATAGTCTGAGCAAGCAACCGCACCACGCATCATTTTAATAATTTGAATATTTAATGTCATACAATATC